>NZ_JASGDA010000023.1:0-16474 GCF_047607405.1 Acidovorax sp.
CCGCAAGCGGCCTGCAACGACGTGGCCGGGCCTTTCCCCGGCTTTCCCGAAGGGTTGGGCCAAAAGGCCAGCGCTCGCGGTGTTGCAGCCCTTGCCAAGGCCACCAGCCTTGGCGGCGGCGCGCGCCTTGCGATCACTGGCCTTTTGGCCCAACGCGGGTACGTAAAAGTGCATAACACGCTCTAGCTCTCCAGAATCAGATGGCCCACGGCGGTGTTGGATGCCGGGACGTGGAAGAAGCGGTGCCTCACGATGGGTGCAGGGCCGCCAGCAACGTCGGCCATCGCGCCGCGCGCGATGAGCCACATCACCAGCTCGATGCCTTCGCTGCCCGCCTCGCGCACGTATTCGATGTGCGGCACCTTGGCCAGCTCGGCGGGCTCGGCGATCAGGCGGTCGAGGAACTTGTTGTCCCATTCCTTGTTGATGAGCCCGGCGCGCGGGCCTTGCAGCTGGTGGCTCATGCCGCCCGTGCCCCAGATCTGCACGTTCAGGTCTTCGTCGAACGACTCGATGGCGCGGCGGATGGCCTTGCCCAATTGGAAGCAGCGGTTGCCCGAGGGTACGGGGTACTGCACCACGTTGACGGCGAACGGGATGACCTTGCAGGGCCACGCCTCGGGCTGGCCGAACATCAGCGACAGCGGCACGGTGAGGCCGTGGTCCACGTCCATCTTGTTGACGATGGTGAGATCGAAGTCGTCCTGGATGACGGACTGCGCGATGTGCGCCGCCAGCTCCGGGTGGCCGTGGACGGTGGGCACGGGGCGCGGGCCCCAGCCTTCGTCGGCGGGCTGGTACTGGGCTGCGGTGCCGATGGCGAAGGTGGGGATCATGTCCAGGCTGAACGCGGTGGCGTGGTCGTTGAAGACCAGGAACACCACGTCGGGCTTCTGGGCTTTCACCCATTCCTTGGAGAAGTCGTAGCCCGCGAACAGCGGCTGCCAGTAGGGGTCCTGGGTCTTGCCCAAGTCGAGCGCCGCGCCGATGGCGGGCACATGGGAGGTATAGACGGATGCGGTGATCTTGGCCATGTCAGCCCTTCTTTCCAGCGGAACCTTGGGGTTGGCGGTGCGCCTGGGCGTCGCCGTCCTCGCCGATGTAGCGATTGCCTTCGACGGAGCGGCCGCCGCCGATCATCATGTTGCGGTATTCCTCTTCGGTCATGCCGGTCATGGAGCCCGCCATCTGCTGGAAGCTCTTGCCGTCGGTCGCGCCGATCTTGGCCAGAAAGTAGATGTTGCCGCCCAGCGCGATGCAGCGGTTGAGGTCGCGCGCGAGCACGGCCTGCTTCTGGTCTTCGGTCATCGCCCATTCGTCGAGGTAGGCGCGCTCGTCGGCCAGAAAGCGGCGGCGGTTGTCGGCCTTCATGAGCGACATGCAGAACTGGTTGAGGTGGTAGCCCAGCCGCGACTGCTCCGCGTCGAAGATGGTCGTGCCGGGCACGTCCTTGTAGGGTTTGTCCAGGGCCATGTCAGCGCTCCTCGTCGGGCCAGTAGAGGCGCATGGGGTTGTCCACCAGCAGCTTCTTTTGCAGCTCGGCCGTGGGCGCGATGTGCGGGATGAAGTCCACCAGCAGGCCGTCGTCGGGCATGTGGTCCTTGAGGTTGGGGTGCGGCCAGTCGGTGCCCCAGAGCACGCGGTCGGGGAACTCCTGGACCACCTTGCGGGCGAAGGGCACTACGTCGGCATAGGCGTTCTGCTCGCCGTTCAGCGCCTTGGGGCCGGTGACGGACAGGCGTTCGGGGCAGCTCACCTTGCTCCACACGTTTTGATGTTCGCGCATGAATTGGAGGAACAGCGCGAACTCGGGGCCGTCGATGGGCTTGCTCACGTCGGGGCGGCCCATGTGGTCCACGACGACGGTGGTGGGCAGCGCGGTGAAGAAGTCCCACAGCTCGGGCAGGTCCACGGCCTCGAAGTAGATGACCACGTGCCAGCCCAGCTTGGCGATGCGCCCGGCGATCTCCATCAGCTCGTCCTTGGGCGTGAAGTCCACCAGGCGCTTGACGAAGTTGAAGCGCACGCCGCGCACACCGGCGTCGTGCAGTTGCTGCAGTTCTTCATCGGTGATGGAACGGCGCACGGTGGCGACGCCGCGCGCGCGGCCACCCGAATGCACCAGTGCGTCCACCATGGCCCGGTTGTCCGCACCGTGGCAGGTGGCCTGCACGACCACGTTGCGCGCAAAGCCCAGGTGGTCGCGCAGGGCATAGAGCTGCTCTTTGCTCGCATCGCAGGGCGTGTACTTGCGCTCGGGCGCGTAGGGGAACTCGGCACCGGGGCCGAAGACGTGGCAGTGCGCGTCCACGCTGCCGGGCGGCACCTGAAAGCGCGGCGTGCTGGGACCTGCGTACCAGTCCAGCCAGCCGACCGTTTTCTCGAAAGGACCTGTGGTGGGTTTGCTCATGCGTATCTCTCTCGGCTCGGGCTTGAATCAATCGGGTTTGATATTGGCTTCGCGCACCAACTTCTCGTAGCGCACGCGCTCGGAGTGGATGAGCTTGGCAAACATGTCCGCGCTCCCCGGAATCACCTCACCGCCGACCTGGGTCATGCGCTCGCGCACTTCCTTGGTCTGCAGGGCTTTTTGAACTTCGGCGTGCAACTGGGCAACGATGGGCTTGGGAGTGGCAGCCGGTGCGACCAGGCCGTACCAGACCGAGGCTTCGAAACCGGGGAAGCCGGACTCCGCGATGGTGGGGGCATCGGGGAAAATGGCCGTGCGGTTGGGACTGAGTACGGCGAGTACCTTGAGGCGGCCACTCTTCACATGCGGTTGGACTTCCAGCGCATTGACCGCCACCAGCGGCAGTTGGCCGCCGATCACGTCCGTGATGGCGGGGGAACCTCCGCGGTAGGGAATGTGCAGCAGTGAAATGCCAGCGGCGCGCTTGAAGAGCTCGACAGCCATGTGCGGCGTGGAACCGTTGCCCGGGCTGGCAAAGGAAATACTGCCCGGCTTGGCCTTGGCGGCGGCGATCAGCTCCTTAATGCTGGCGTAGGGTGCGCTGGCGTTGGCGGCAATCACCACCGGCACACGACCAATCAGGGCCACGGGCACGAGGTCGCGCTCGGCGTCGAAAGGTGCGGGCTGGTACAGCGCCATATTGGCTGCCAGGGCGTTGGCCGTGAGCATGAGGGTGTAGCCGTCGGGCGCAGCATCGATGGTGGCTTTCACCGCGATGTTGGTGCCCGCGCCGGGTTTGTTCTCGACCACAAAAGGCTGTCCCATCGTGCTTGCCAGGGCCTGGCCTATGGTGCGAGCCACGGCGTCCACGGCGCCGCCAGCGGCGTAGCCGACATAAACGCGCACTGGCTTGGCCGGATAGGGTTGGGCCCAGGCCATGGATAGCGCGCACAGAGCCACAACCGTACCAAGCGCCAGGCGGCGCGTGAATTTCATGAATTGGATGAACATGGGTGTCTCCTCTACTGACCGGTGAAAACCTTCAGCGTGCCGAGGGCTCGACCGTGCCGCGCAGGCCCGAGCGAGTCACGATGGCGCTCAAGGTTCCGTCGCGCCGTACGGTCAGCGCAAAGTTGTTCAGGTAATCCATGCCGCTCTCGCGTCCCTTCGGGACGGCGATGGCCATGTGTTCCAGGCCCCACCGTCCGCTGAGGATGCGCGCACCAGGCACGTTGTCGGCCAGTTCATTGAGGATGCCTTTGTTGGTGGCGAAGGCGTCGAGCTGCCCCTGCTTGAGCATATCGGTCGCCTGCTTCATGGTCGGCACGGTCACCAAGGTGGCCTGCTTGTACTGACGCCCGAGCACGCCCTGGGACGAACTGCCCTGGGTCACACCAACCTTCACGCCGACACGGTCGATCTCGCTGATGGCCTCCAGGTTACTGCCTGCAGGTACCAGGTAGCCCAGTTCCAGGCTGATCATGGGCAAAGTAAAGTTCACGTCGCGTGCGCGTGCTTCGGTGGCATTGGTGAACGTGAAATCCACCGCCCCCATCTTCATCGCATCGATGACCTCGGCCACCCGTTTGTATTCGATCAGTTCCACGGGCACACCCAGCCAGCGCGCGAACTCATGCCCCAGGTCATGGGCCACGCCTGCAGGCTTGCCGTTCTTGTCGTTCACCATCGACGTGGGGCTACCCGCGTAAACTCCCACGCGCAACCTGTCCAGAGGCGCCAGTACTTCGCGCACCTGGGGCGCGGGAGCTGGCGGCAGCGCGACAGCGCAGCCGACCAGCAAGGCCGCGCCGGTCAACAGACCCAGCAAACAGCTTCTACGGGACATGTTCATGCCTGTCTCCTTTGAGTCGCCATGGTGGACGTGCCGGATCGGGGCTTCAGTCGATGTACCTGAGGCCCGCTTTTTCCAGCGCGGGGCGCATGTTGTACATGTCCAGCCCCAGCACGCCGGAGGCGAGCTTGGCGCGCTTCTCGCCCTCGAAGCTCTCGCGCTTTTGCGCGGCGGCCAGCGTCTCCACGGCGCGGGCGGCGGGCACGCAGACCACGCCGTCGTCGTCGGCCACGATCACGTCGCCGGGCGTGACCCACATGCCCGCGCAGACCACGGGGATGTTCACCGAGCCCAGCGTGGCCTTGATGGTGCCCTTGCTGCTGATGGCGCGGCTCCACACGGGGAAGTTCATGGCCTGCAGCGTCTTCACGTCGCGCACGCCCGCGTCGATGATGAGCGCCCGCGCGCCGCGCGCCTGGAAGGACGTGGCGAGCAGGTCGCCAAAGTAGCCGTCCGTGCATTCGCTGGTGACGGCGGCGACCACCACGTCGCCGGGCTGAATCTGCTCTGCCGCCACGTGCATCATCCAGTTGTCGCCCGGTTGCAGCAGCACCGTCACCGCCGTGCCGCTGACCTGCGCGCCGGGGTAGATGGGGCGCATGTAGGGTTTGAGCAGGCCCACGCGGCCCATGGCTTCGTGGACGGTGGCCGAGCCCAGGGCACCCAGGCCGTCGGCGGCCGCGCGGTCGGCGCGGGAGATGTTGCGATAGACAACGCCGAGTTCGTACATGGTCACAGTCCTTTGGCTTGGAGCCGCGCATCGAGGCGGGGGAACACGCGGCGCGTGTTGGCTTCGTAGATCTGGTGCTTGTCGTCGGCGGAGAGAATCTTGCTCGCCTCGATGTAGCGCTTGGTGTCGTCGTAGTAGTGGCCCGTGGTGGGGTCGATGCCGCGCACCGCGCCGATCATTTCGCTGGCGAACAGCACGTTCTTCACGGGGATCACGGTGTTCAGCAGGTCGATGCCGGGCTGGTGATAGACGCAGGTGTCGAAGAAGATGTTGTTCAGCAAATGCTCTTCGAGCAGCGGCTTCTTCATCTCTTGCGCGAGGCCCCTAAAGCGCCCCCAGTGGTAGGGCACCGCGCCGCCGCCGTGCGGGATCAGGAAGCGCAGCGTGGGGAAGTCCTTGAACAGATCGCCCTGGATGCACTGCATGAAGGCGGTGGTGTCGGCATTCAGGTAATGCGCGCCGGTGGTGTGAAAGCAGGTGTTGCAGCTCGTGCTCACGTGGATCATGGCGGGCAGGTCGTACTCCACCATTTTTTCGTAGATGGGGTACCAGTGGCGGTCGGTCAGCGGCGGGCTGGTCCAGTGGCCACCCGAGGGGTCGGGGTTCAGGTTGATGCCGACGGCGCCGTAGTCCTTCACGCACTTTTCCAGCTCGGGGATGCAGGTGGCGGGGTCCACGCCGGGGCTTTGCGGCAGCATCGCCACGGGCACGAAGTGGTCGGGGAACAGTTCGCTCACGCGAAAGCACAGCTCGTTGCAGATGGCGGCCCAGGTGCTGGAGACGTTGAAGTCGCCGATGTGGTGCGCCATGAAGCTCGCGCGCGGGCTGAACAGGGTGATGTCGCTGCCGCGCTCCTTCATCAGCCGCAACTGGTTGGATTCGATGGACTCGCGCAGCTCGTCGTCGCTGATCTTCAGGTCTGCGGCGCGGGGCATTTGCGCGGGGTCCTTGATGCCCGCGATCTGCGCGTTGCGCCAGTTCTCCAGCGCCTTGGGGGCCGTGGTGTAGTGGCCGTGGCAGTCAATGATGAGGCTCATGGTTCGTGTGTCTCCGGTTCTTCAGGCGGGCTCCATGCCCTGTTGGCGTTTGGCGTCCGCTGCGGCAGGCGATGCCAGGTAGGCCAGCAGCGCGCGGGCCGCATCGGCCTGCTGCGACTGCGCGCCGATGGCGGCGGAAAACGTGGTCGTGATCTGTATGGCGGGCGGCAGCGGGCCGACGATGGCGATGCCCGGCACGTGCAGCAGTTCGCTCAGTTGCTGAAAGCCCAGCGCCACCTCGCCCTTGGCGACCAGCGAGCCCACGGGCACGCCGGGCGGGGCCTGCACCCTGCGCGGCGCAATCTGGTCGGCAATGCCCCAGCGCTCGAACAACCGGGTCAGCGCCACGCCGCTGGGGCCGGTGGACACGCTGACGCTGGGCGCGGCCAGCACGGCGGCGCGCACGGCGTCTTCGCTGGAAATGTCCGGTAATGGCGCACCTGCGGGCACGGCCACGGCCACGCCGGAGCGCACCCAGTCCACCTTGCTGCCCGGCAGCAGGCAGCCCGCGGCCATCAGCTTGTCGATGGCGTCCGATGCCAGGATCACCACGTCGAACGCCTCGCCCGCCTGCACGCGCTTGGCGGCGTCCACGCCGCCCACGGACTCGATGGCGGCGGGCCGCCCGAAACCGGCGACCAGATCCGCCAGCACCTGGCGCGTGGCCATGGACGAGATTCCACGAATCAAAGTTGAGGACGGCATGGCGTGGATTCTGGGCGAGCGCGAGCTATATAAAAAGCGGTGGAAGCATCTATCAGCTATATCATTTGCCGATGGACTTGAAGCAGTTGGAATACTTCGTGCGCGTGGCCGAGCTGGGCAGCTTTACCCGCGCCGCCGCCGCGCTGGACGTGGCCCAGTCGGCCCTGAGCCGCCAGATCCGCCTGCTGGAAGTGGAGCTGCGCCAGAACCTGCTGGTGCGCAATGGCCGGGGGGCGTCGCCCACCGAGGCGGGCAAGCTGCTGGTGGAGCATGGCCGGGGCATCCTGCACCAGATGGCCCGCGCGCGCGAGGACATGGACAGGCTGCGCGGCGGCCTGTCGGGCCGCGTGGCGATCGGCCTGCCCAACAGCGTGGCGCGGGTGATGACGGTGCCGCTGACCCGCGCCTTCCGCCAGGAGCTGCCCGAGGCCCGCCTGTCCATCAGCGAGGGGCTGTCGAGCGCGCTGCTCGAAGGGCTGGCGAGCGGGCGGCTGGACATCGTGGTGCTGTACAACGCCCAGCCCGCGCGCGACATCGACGTGTCGCACCTCATCGACGAAGACCTGCTGCTGGTGCGCGCCCGCCCGCCGGGCCTGGCCGAAGACCCACCGCCCGGCCCCATTGCGCTGGCGGACGTGGCGCGGCTGCCGCTGGTGATCCCGTCGCGGCCCAACGCGATCCGCATGTACGTGGAGTCGGAGATGGCGAGCATCGACTGCCGCCCCGAGGTGGCGCTGGAGATCGACGGCGTGTCCGCCATCCTCGACCTGGTGGCCGACGGCGCGGGCTGCGCGGTGCTGTCGCGCAACGCGCTGCTGAACTCGCCCCGGCCCTCGGCCTACACGGCGCAGGTCATCGGCACGCCGCCGCTGCGCATCGCGCTGTCGCTGGCCAGCAGCCTGCAGCGGCCCGCCACGCAGGTACAGAAGGCGGCGCTGGAGCTGATCCGGCACACGGTGCCTGCGCTGTTCAGGGCGGGCTGAAGAAAACTACCGGGCCACGCCCAGCAGCCGGTCCAGCAGGTCGGGCTGCGCGCTCAGTTCTGCCGCCCCGCCGGTGTGTACCACCGTGCCCCGGTCCAGCACGGCCGCCTGGTCGGAGATGGCCAGGATGGCCTGCGGGTGCTGCTCTACGATGATGGCCGACAGCCCTTCCTCGCGCGTGATGCGGCGGATGGCGCGCAGCAGTTCTTCCACGATGATGGGCGCGAGCCCCTCCAGCGGTTCGTCCAGCAGCAGCAGGCGCGGGTTGAGCACCAGGGCGCGGCCCACGGCCAGCATCTGCTGCTCGCCGCCCGAAAGCTGCGTGCCCAGGTTCGCCCGGCGCTCGGCCAGGCGCGGGAACATTTCATAGACGCGCTCGGGCGTCCATGCGCGCGACGCCTTGCCGGGGCGGGCCACGGCGGTCAGGTTCTCATGCACGGTGAGCGACTTGAAGATGTTGCGCTCCTGCGGCACCCAGCCGATGCCTGCGGCGGCCCGCTCGTGCGATGGCAGCTTGTGCAGCGCCACCCCGCCCAACGTGACCGCCCCGCCATGCTGGCGCGTGGCGCCCGCCAGCGTGTTGATGAGCGTGGTCTTGCCCGTGCCGTTGCGGCCCAGCAGGGCCAGCGTCTCGCCTTCGGCCAGCGAAAGGGAGATGCCTTGCAGCACCACGGCCTCGCCGTAGCCAGCGCTCAGGTTCTCGATGCGCAAGAGTTCAGACATGGGAACCTCCTGCCCCCACGCTCCCCGCTTCGCGTGGTTCGCCGCCCCCCGAGGGGGCCCTCGCGCCTTGGGGCGGCCCGGCGTCGCTCGATACCTCCCCATGGCCCAGATACACGGCCTTGACCTGCGGGTCGTTGGCGATGGTGTCCGGGTCGCCCTCGGTCAGCACCGTGCCATTGACCAGCACCGTCATGCGGTTGGCGAAGCTGAAAACCAGGTCCATGTCGTGCTCGATCAACAGCACCGACACGTCGGCGGGCAGCGCGGCCACGGTTTGCAGCAGCTCCTCGCGCTCGCCTGCGGGCACGCCCGCCACGGGCTCGTCGAGCAGCAGCACGCGGGGCTCGCAGGCGAGGGCGATGGCGATCTCCAGCAGGCGGCGCTTTCCGTAGGCCAGCACGCGGGTTTGCTCGGCCATCACCGAGGTCAGGTGGAACTGCTCCAGCAGCTGCTCGCAGCGCTCGGTGACGGCGCGGCGCGCGCCCAGCGGCTGCCACCATTGGCCGCCCAGGCCGCGCTGCTGCGACACGGTGAGCGCCAGCGTCTCCAGCGGCGTGAGGGTGTCGAAGAGCTGGTTGATCTGGAAGGTGCGCACCATGCCGCGCTGCACGCGCTGGTGCGGCGCCAGGCGAGTGATGTCCTGGCCTTCGAGCACGATGCGGCCCTCGGTAGGCTCCAGCACGCCGGTCAGCAGGTTGATGAGCGTGGTCTTGCCCGCGCCGTTGGGGCCGATGAGCGCGTGGCGCGCGCCCTGGTGCAGGTTCAGCGTGACGTTGCCCGTGGCGGTGATGCCGCCGAAGCGCTTGACCAGCCCTTGCGCCGAAAGAACGATGTTGGCGCTCATGCCTTCTTCCCCCCAAACCACGTCCAGGGGCGGAACAGGCGGTCACGCCCGACCAGCACCAGCACCACGAGGAACAGGCCGATCCAGAACGTCCAGTACTGCGGCGTGACGGACGAGATCGCATCCTGCAGCAGCTTGAAGCCCACGGCGCCCAGAATGCCGCCGTACAGCCAGCCCGCGCCGCCGATCACCAGAATCAGCATCACGTCCGCCGAGCGGTGGAACTCGAACAGGTCGAGCGACGCGAACCCCGTCGTCTGCGTCAGCAGTGCGCCTGCCGCCCCCGCCAGCGCGGCGGCCAGCGTATAGACCTGCGCCAGCTTGGCGCCGACCGGAATGCCGATGGCCATGGCGCGCAGCCGGTTGTCACGGATGGCCTTGAGCGTGGCGCCGAAGGGCGACTGCACGATGCGCCGCGCGATGAGGAAGAACACCAGCAGCACCGTCAGCGAATACCAGGCCGCCGTGCGCCCGTACAGGTCGAACTCGAACTTTCCAAGCAGCGGCCCCGTTACCACGCCCTGCAGCCCGTCGGCGCCGCCCGTCAGCCAATCGAGCTTGTTCGCCAGCTCCAGCATGATCAGCCCCAGGCCCAGCGTGACCATGAGCCGCGTGAGGTCCGTGCCGCGCTGGATGGTGAGCGAGGCCACGGCCCCGAGCACCGTGGCCGCCGCGATGCCCACGGCCAGCCCCACCAGCGGGTCGGGCATGGCGTGCTTGGCAAACAGCGCCGCCGCATAGCCGCCCAGCCCGAAGAAGGCCGCATGGCCCAGCGAGACGATGCCGGTGTAGCCCAGGATCAGGTCCAGCGACAGGGCGAACAGCGCGACGATGGCGATCTCGTTGACGATGAGCGCATGGCTGGGCAGCGCCAGCGGCGCGGCAAAGGCCAGCAGCCAGAACACGGGCTCCCACCAGCGGAAACGGCGAGCTTGCAAAAGAGGGTTCATGTCACTTGCCTCCCTTGCGCACGAACAGGCCCTGGGGCCGCCAGATCAGGATCGCGATCATGAGGCTATAGACGATGAAGGCACCCAGCTTGGGGATGTAGTACTTGCCCGCCACGTCGGCAATGCCCAGCAGCAGCGCGGCCAGCAGCGGCCCGGTGATGGACGAGGTGCCGCCCACGGCCACCACGATCAAAAAGTAGATCATGAACTTGAGCGGAAAGCTCGGGTCCAGCCCCAGCACCTCGGCCCCCAGCGCGCCGCCCAGGCCCGCCAGGCCCGAGCCGAAGGCGAAGGTGGACAGGAACACGAGGTTCACGTTGATGCCCATGCCCGCCGCCACGCGCTGGTCATCGACACTGGCGCGCAGGCGGCTGCCGAAGCGCGTCCTGGCCAGCACGTACTGCAAGCCCACGGTGAGCGCCGCGCACACGGCGATGATGAACAGGCGGTAGTGGCCCATGCCCAGCATCCACGCGCCGCTGCCTATCTCGGTGCGGCCCTTGAGCCATTCGGGCAGCTGCATGATCTGCTGCGTGGAGCCCACGAAGTAGTCCACGCTGGCCACGGCCATGAACACCAGGCCGATGGAGAACAGCACCTGCTCCAGGTGGGGCTTGTGGTAGAGCGGGCGGTACAGCGCGCGTTCCAGCACCGCACCCAGCAGCGCCGTGCCGATGAAGGCGATGGGCAGGCACACGAGGAAGGGCACGCCCAGCCGCTGCATCAGCAGCACCGTGATGTAGCCGCCCACCATGGCGAAGGCGCCGTGCGCGAGGTTGATGAAGTTCATCAGCCCCATGGTCACGGCCAGGCCCACGGCCAGGATGAAGAGCAGCATGCCGTAGGCCACGCCGTCGAAAAGAATGGTCAGCATGAGATTGCTTCAATGGGGCGGGGCGCGGCGGCGCCCCGGGGATGGGCGTGGCTTACTTCGTCTTGCCGGGGTCTTTCACGTCCTTGATGACATCGAACTCGACGTTGTAGAGCTGTCCGTTCACCCGCTCCACCTTGCGCAGGTACACGTCCTGCACGATGTCGCGGGTCTGCGCGTCGATGAATACCTTGCCGCGCGGGCTCTCGAAGATCTGGCCCTTCATGGCCGCCAGCAGCGCATCGCCGCCGCCCTGGCCCTTGGTGGCCTTGAGCGCTTCGTAGATCACGCGCATGCCGTCGTAGCCGCCCACGGCCATGAAGTTGGGGCGCAGGCCCTTGTTGGCCTTCTCGAACGCCTCGACGAACTTCTTGTTCATGGCCGAGGGGTGCGCGGCCGAGTAATGGTGCGACGTGACCACGCCCAGGGCGCCGTCGCCCATGTCGTTGAGCTGGTCGTCATCCGTCACGTCGCCGGTGGCGATGAGCTTGATGCCTGCCTTGTCCAGCCCGCGCTCCAGGAACTGCTTCATCACCGCCGCGCCCGCGCCCGAGGGCACGAAGACGAACAGCGCATCGGGCTTGGCGTCGCGCACCTTCTGCAGGAAGGGCGCGAAGTCGGGGTTGCGCAGCGGCACGCGCAGCGCCTCGGTCACCTGGCCGCCGTTGAAGGCCAGGCGGGCGTTGAAGAACTTCTCGGCGTCGATGCCGGGGCCGTAGTCGCTCACCAGCGTGACCACTTTCTTGATGCCGTTCTTGGGCGCCCAGTCGGCCAGCGCCACAGACACCTGCGGCAGCGTGAAGCTGCTGCGCACGATGTAGGGCGACGCCTCGGTGATGCTGGACGTGGCCGCCGCCATGACCACCAGGGGCGTCTTGGACTGCGTGGCCAGCGGCGCGGTCGCCATGGCCGAGGGCGTGATGCCCATGCCCGCGAGCACGTTCACCTTGTCGTTCACCACCAGCTCCTGCGCCAGGCGGCGGGTCACGTCGGGCAGGCTGGTGTCGTCCTTGACGATGAGCTGCACCTTCTTGCCCGCCACCGTGTCGCCGTTCTGCGCCATGTACAGCCGCGCAGCCGCCTCGATCTGGCGGCCCGTGGTGGCCTGCTGGCCGGTCATGGGCAGGATCAGGCCGATCTTGAACACGTTGTCCTGGGCCAGGGCACCCAGGCTGGCGGACAGCGCGAGGGCTGCTGCGGCGGTGGCGCGAAGAAGCTGGCGTTTTTGCATGGGATGTCTCCTTTGAAAGGCGTTGTATACAAAGAAATGTGGGCCGGAGTGTGAAGCGGGCCATGCCTTTTCACAAGCGGGATTTCCGACTTTTAGGTATCGCCAAATGGGATAGCTTGGCCGGGAATACCACGAGAACAGTTCACGATGCACATTCAAATATGATAGCTGCCTGCGCTTTCCACATAAGCGTTGGAGCCCGATTTTGCTTGTAATTCAGCGGATCAGCCCCGCGCCCGGCAGCCCCTGCACCCGCGCCGCCTGGACGGCGGCCAGCAGGTTGCGGCGCGTGATGCGCGAGTGCTCGCGCAGGATGGCCTCGGCGCGCGCGCCCTCGCGGCGCTCGATGGCGTCCAGCGCCTGGCGGTGCTGGTCCTGCGCCACCACGAGCATGTCGCGCGCCTGGGGCGAATGGGTCTGCACCACCACGAAGGCCGAGGGCGAGGCGAACGGCAGGCCCTTGACCCGGTCCAGCTCGCGCGCGATCACGTCGCTGCCCACCATGCGCGACAGCAGCAGGTGGAAGCGCGCGTTCAGCTCCACGTAGCGCGCGAAGCCCGCATCGTCCAGCGTGCGCGGGGCCAGGGCGGCGTCGATGGCGTCCAGGCAGGCGTGGGCCTCGGCCAGCAGGGCAGCGTCCACGCCGCGCTCGGCGGCCAGGCGCGCGGCCAGGCCCTCCATGGTGCCGCGCAGCTCGATGGCGTCGGCCACGTCGGTCTCGGAGAAGGTGCGCACCGCGTAGCCGCCGCCCGGCAGGCGGTGCAGCAGCCCCTCTTGCTCCAGCCGCATCAGCGCGGCGCGGATCGGGGTGCGCGACACGCCCAGCTTGTCCACCAGCGTCAGCTCGGCGATGCGCGCGCCGCCGGGCAGCTCGCCCGCCAGGATCATCTCGCGCAGCCGCAGCTGCGCCCTCACGGCCTGCGAGGCCCCGGCGTCGGCGGCGATGGAAGGGTCGTCGGTCAGTTTCATGGCGCTCAATGTATACAAAAAATCCACGGCACGCACGGCGAATTTCATATAAAACAATGGCTTACGTGCCATGCCAATGCGCGATAGCTGTTTTTCAGGATTTTTATGTATACAGCGCCGGCGCGCTTTCGCACAATCCAGCCATACCTACAAAGGAGATCGCCCCGCCATGTATCCCAAGAACGCCTGGTACGTCGCCTGCACGCCCGACGAAATCGCCGAGAAGCCCCTGGGCCGCAAGGTCTGCGGCGAGAAGATCGTGTTCTACCGCCCCGCGCCGGACCAGGTGGCGGCGCTGGAGGATTTCTGCCCGCACCGGGGTGCGCCGCTCTCGCTGGGCCGCGTGTGCGACGGCGAGCTGATGTGCGGCTACCACGGCCTGCGCGTGGGCTGCGACGGCAAGCCCGTTGCCATGCCCGGCCAGCGCGTGCAGGGCTTTCCGCGCACGCGCAGCTTTCCGGTGGTGGAGCGCTACGGCTTCATCTGGGTGTGGCCCGGCGACGCCGCGCAGGCCGACCCCGCCAAGATCCACCACCTGCCCTGGGCCGAGAACCCCCAGTGGGCCTACGGCGGCGGGCTGTACCACATCGCCTGCGACTACCGGCTGATGATCGACAACCTGATGGACCTGACGCACGAGACCTACGTACACGCCAACAGCATCGGCCAGAAAGAGATCGACGAGGTGCCCTGCAAGACCCGCGTGGAGGGCGACGAGGTCATCACCAGCCGCTTCATGGAGAACATCCAGGCCCCGCCGTTCTGGCAGATGGCCCTGCGCATGAACGGCCTGCCCGACGACCAGCCCGTGGACCGCTGGCAGATCTGCCACTTCACGCCGCCAAGCCACGTGCTCATCGAGGTGGGCGTGGCGCTGGCGGGCCACGGCGGCTACGACGCGCCAGCGGACAAGAAGGCGTCGAGCATCGTGGTGGACTTCATCACGCCCGAGACGGAAACCTCCATCCACTACTTCTGGGGCATGGCGCGCAACTTCAAGCCGCAGGACCCGTCGCTCACCGTGCAGATCCGCGACGGCCAGGGCAAGATCTTCGCCGAGGACCGCGAGATGCTGGAGATGCAGCAGCAGAACCTGCTGCGCTACCCGGAACGCAAGCTGCTCATGCTCAACATCGACGCGGGCGGCGTGCAGTCGCGCAAGGTCATCGACCGCATCCTGGCGGCGGAGCAGACGGCATGACCGCGCACGAAACGCTGCAGGTCCGCGTCGTCAAGAAGACCGCCGAGGCCGAGGGCATCGCCAGCTTCGAGCTGGCGCGCGTGGACGGCGCGGCGCTGCCGCCGTTCAGCGCGGGCTCGCACATCGACGTGCATCTGCCGAACGGCATCACGCGCCAGTACTCGCTGTGCAACGCCTCGCACGAATCGCACCGCTACCGCATCGCCGTGCTGCGCGACGCGGCCTCGCGCGGCGGCTCCACCGCCATGCACGACAGCGTGCAGCAAGGCGACGTGCTCACCATCAGCACGCCGCGCAACCACTTTGCGCTGCACCCCGCGCAGCACACGCTGCTGCTGGCGGGCGGGATCGGCGTGACGCCGCTGTTGTGCATGGCGGACCGGCTGGCGCGCACCGGGGCCCGTTTCACGCTGCACTACTGCACGCGCTCGCCCGCGCGCACCGCGTTCGCCGCCGAGATCGCCGCGTCGCCCCTGGCGGCACACGTGTGCTTCCATCACGACGACGGCGCGCCGGACCAGAAGCTCGACCTGCCCGCCGTGCTGGCCGCAGCGGGCGACGGCGACAAGCGCCTGTACGTCTGCGGGCCTGCGGGCTTCATCGACCACGTGGTGAACACGGCCAAGGCCCAGGGCTGGCCGCAGGACCGCATCCACCTCGAATACTTCGCGGCGCCCGTGCAGGACACGGCGGGCGACCAGGGCTTTGAAGTGCGCATCGCCAGCACGGGCAAGACCTACGCCGTCGCGCCGGACGTGTCGGTGGTGGAGGCGCTGCGCGGGCATGGCATCGACATCCTCACGTCCTGCGAGCAGGGCGTGTGCGGCACCTGCCTCACGCGCGTGCTCGAAGGCGAGGTGGACCACCGCGACATGTACCTGACGGACGAGGAGAAGGCGGGCAACGAGCAGTTCATGCCCTGCTGCTCGCGGGCGCGCAGCAAGCTGCTGGTGCTGGACTTGTAAGCTACTGATTTGATAGCTGTATGTGCTTGCTGTATAAGGGCTGCAGGCTGATTTGGCTTGTATTCTGCCGCTGGAAGAGTTGAAGCAGGGTGCCGGCAGGCACGCCGCTTTCCTACAGACGCCGCGCGGGCCGGGTGCTACAAATTCGGCATGTCCACCGCCCCCCGCCTCAAGATCGGCCTGTCCGCCTGCTTCCAGCACGCCGACCCCACCCGCCCGCTGTTCACCGGCAAGACGCTGCAGTACGTCGAGCAGTCCATCGCGCACTGGATCATGTCCGCGGGCGCCATGGTCGTCATGGTGCCCTGCCCCACGGGCGAGACGGCGCGCGGCGACGTGACGCTGGCGCACTACGCCGACTGGCTGGACGGCGTGGTCATGCACGGCGGCGCGGACGTGTGGCCCGGCAACTATGGCGAGGAGCCGCTGCGCGAGGAATGGATCGGCGACCGCGTGCGCGACCTGTACGACCTGGCCGTGGTCAAGGCGTTCGCCGAGGTGCGCAAGCCCATCTTCGGCGTCTGCCGGGGCTTGCAGCTCATCAACGTGGCCTTTGGCGGCGCGCTGTACCAGGACATCGAGACGCAGCACCCCGGCGCGCTGCAGCACCGCAACGCCACGGCCTACGACCAGCACTTTCACGACATCCAGATCGTGCAAGGCACGCGCCTGGCGCAGCTCTACCCCGGCAAGCCGCGCGCCCGGGTCAACAGCATCCACCACCAGGGCATCAAGCGCGTGGCGCCCGATTTCATCGTCGAGGCCCTGAGCGAGCCCGACGGCGTGCCCGAGGCCATCCGCCTGCAACCCGCGCCGGGGCGCGGCTACATCGCGGCCACGCAGTGGCACCCCGAGTTCCACCAGCGGGGCACGGACGCGCTGGACGACACCGCCATCCTGCAGGACTTCCTGGCGGCCTGCGAGCAGGCCCGCGCCCGCACGCCGCAGCCCCCGGCCCCGCGCATGCGCGAGCGGGCCGCGCAGATGCTGCGCCGGGCGGTGC
>NZ_JASGDA010000024.1:0-39084 GCF_047607405.1 Acidovorax sp.
AGCCAGCCGCCCGGCACCGCGCCGCCGCCCGTGCGCGTCCCGCCGCCCGCGCGGCTTGCGTTCGACGTGAGCGGCCAGGCCAGGAAGTTCAGCTACAACGCCCGCGCCGAGCTGGTCTGGCAGCACGACGGCAGCCGCTACGAGGCGCGGCAGGAGATCAGCGCCTTCCTCGTCGGCACGCGCGCGCAGCGCAGCAGCGGCGCCATCACCGCCCAGGGCCTGCAGCCGCAGCGCTTTGCCGACAAGTCGCGCAGCGAGCAGGCGGCGCACTTCGACCATGCCCAGGGCCGCGTCACCTTCAGCGCCAACACGCCCGACGCCGCCATCGGCCCCGGCGCGCAGGACCGCCTGAGCGTGTTCATCCAGCTCGGCGCCCTGCTGGCGGCCGACCCGGGCCGCTTCATCCCCGGCACCCACGTCACGCTGACCACCGTGAGCGCCCGCGCCGCCGACCGCTGGACCTTCACCGTCGAAGGCCCCGAGACGCTGGAGCTGCCCGGCGGCCCCACCCCCGCGCTCAAGCTGCAGCGCCTGCCGCGCAAGGACTACGACCAGAAGGCCGAACTGTGGCTGGCGCCCAGCCTGGGCTACCTGCCCGTGCGCATCCGCATCACGCAGGCCAACGGAGACTTCGCCGATCTGCTGCTGCGCAGCCACGGTTCGCCCTGAGCCTCAGGGCGACGCTGAATAAGTCGCTGCGATGGCGCGCGCCCTGGTTTGGGATGGGATGCAAGGCGCAAACCGCAGCCATAGCCGTAGCTATGGCGAGGATTTGCAACGCAGCAGACCGTTCCAAAGCAGGGATGCGCGACACGCGGGGACTTGTTCAGCGTTGCCTTGGCTTTTCATGGAATACTGGGGCCTTGAACTTCGGCGCACCCGCTGTCATCTACCGTCCATATCGACAAGGGGAACACCATGCACATGCTCTACGACTCCGAATCCTTCGTGGTGGTCCACATGCTGCCCGACGCCGTGCCGCAGCAGCAAAGCAGCCAGGCGCTGCACGACACCGCGCCCGCCGTTCCCCAGCTTGCGCGCCACGGCTTCGAGATCGTGGACAAGCGCTCGGGCAAAGAGGTGTACCTGGACGGCTCCTGGGCCGAGATGTTCCAGGAGCAGATCCTGGCCTGGCAGCGCGACACGCCCACGCAGGAAGAAGTCGAAGACGCGCTGGACCGCTACGCCGGGCTGGCGCAGAACCCCGTCGTCGTTCACTGACCTACGGGATAGATCCGCCGGTAGAGCGGATCGACCAGCATCAGCACCGCGATCAGGCGGCACACCTGGAAGGCCGTCACCACCGGCACGCCAAGCTGCAGCACCTTGGCGGTGATCGCCATCTCGGTGATGCCGCCCGGTGAAGTGCCCAAAAGCAGCGTCACCCACGGCAGCCCCGTCGCCCAGGCCAGCAACCCCGCGAACAGCGCGCACACCCCCATCAGCCCCAACGTGCCCACGGCCACCGAGGCCAGCCAGCGCGGCGCCGTGTGCAGAAAATCGGCCCGAAAGCGCACGCCCAGGCTCACCCCGATCACCAGTTGCGCCGCGTTCACCAGCCCCTGCGGCACGGCGGACAGCGACACGCCCGCCATGGTCAGCCCCATGGACACCAGCATGGCCCCCATGAACCACGGGTTGGCGCGCCCCAGCCGGTCCATCAGCAGCGCGCCCGCCCCGGTCAGCGCGGCCAGCAGCGCCAGGCCCGGCCCGTCCACCACGCGCGCCGTGGGCGGCAATATGTCCAGCCCGTGCAGGCCGCTCCACTGCAGGGCGAACGGAATCGTCACCGTCACGATCAGCAGCCGCAGGCTGTGGCTGGCCGCCACGAGGTCGGTGCGGGCGTTCTCGCGCTCGGCCAGCAGCGTCATCTCCGACGCCGCGCCGATGGCGCCCGAAAAGTAGCTCGTGGCCCGCAGCATCGGCGCGGGCACGCCGTGCATGCGCGGCGCATGCACCCGGTACAGCCACGCGCCGAACAGCCAGCCCAGCAGCAGCGCCCAGGCAATGCCCAGCACGATGGCCCACCACAGCCCGCCCACCAGCTCCATCACCTGCGGCGTGAAGTACAGACCCAGCGCCGCGCCGATCGTCCACTGCCCGGCGTTGCGCAGCGGCCCCCAGCTCTCGGTAGGCACTGCGGCCATGGACAGCAGCGAAGTGGCCAGCAGCGGCCCGATCATCCAGGGCAGCGGCGTGCGCAGCGCCACGCAGGCGGCGGCCGCCGCCCAGGCCAACGCCAAGGTCAAGGCGACACGGAAAGGGAACGGCAGGTGATAAGCACGCATATCACCTGCAAGTATCGCCCGGCTTGTCGCGGCATGTGAGTTTCAAGCCAAATTGGCCTCCAGCGCTTATCCAGTATGCACTGTTAGCTATTATTTTTGATATTCCAGTCCCCCTGAAAAGAAGGGGCGGCAGCCCCCTTATCGCGCTTTAGATTTCCGGCCCGCTCACGACAATGGCATGGCAACCGCCGTCATGCCACCATGGAATCCAGCCAAGAAAGAAGCCTTCCCGCGTCAGAACGCAAGCTGCAGAAAGCGCGCGGCGACGGCCAGGGTGTGCGCTCGCGCGACCTGTCGCACCTAGCTGTGCTGGGCGCGGGCGCGGTGGGGCTGCTGCTGCTCATGCCCCCGCTCATGGACCACCTGCAACGCGCCATGGCGCAGCAGTTCGCATTCGACGCTGCCGCCGTGATGGCGCCGGGCCAGATGCTCGAACGCATGCAGGCCATGCTGGGCATCGGCCTCATCGCCTGCCTGGTGTTCGCCCTGCTCACGGGCGTGGCCTCGGTGGTCAGCGCCATCGGCGCGGGCGGCTGGATTTTCAGCGCCAAGCCCATCACGCCGCAGTTCAACCGGCTCAACCCGCTGTCGGGCGCGGCCAACCTGTTTTCCAAGCAGCAGATGGCCAACGTGGCCAAGATGACGCTGATGACCGGCGTCCTGGCCTGGGTGGCGTGGCGCTACCTGGGCAACAGCATGGGCAGCGTGACCATGCTGGCGCTGCAGCCTTCGCCGCTGGCCATACGCCACGTGGCGGACTGGCTGACCTCGGGCATGGGCCTGCTGCTGCTCGTGGTGTTCCTGGCCGCGCTGATCGACGTGCCGGTGCAGGCGTACTTCTTCAAGGCGCGCCTGAAGATGTCGCACGAGGAAGTGAAGCAGGAGCACAAGGAGTCGGACGGCAACCCGCACACCAAGGGCCGCATCCGCCAGAAGCAGCGCGAGATCGCCAACCGCGCCAGCATCGCCGCCGTACCCAAGGCCGACTTCGTGGTCATGAACCCCACCCACTACGCCGTGGCGCTGCGCTACGACGAGAAGACCATGGGCGCGCCCCAGGTCGTCTCGCGCGGCACCGACCTGCTGGCCATGCGCATCCGCGACGTGGCGCGCGAGCACGGCGTGCCCGTGCTGCAGTCGCCCATGCTGGCCCGCGCGCTGTACGCCCATGCCGAGCTGGACCAGGCCATTCCGGCCCAGCTCTACGCCGCCGTGGCGCAGGTGCTGGCCTACGTGTATCGCCTCAAGGCCGCGCTGCGCGGCGAGGGGCGCATGCCCGACAGCCTGGTGGAGCCCTACGTGCCCCCTGAACTCGATCCGCTGAACCGCACGCCCGCCGTGCATGGTGGTGCCGCATGAAGAACAACGCTTCCGTCAAATCCCTGCAGCAGTGGGCGGGCAGCAATGCCGGGGCCCTGCAAGCCCTGTCGGCGCCGCTGCTCGTCGTGGCCATCCTGGCGCTGATGGTGCTGCCCATTCCGGCGCTGATGCTCGATGCGTTCTTCACGCTCAACATCGCCGTGGCGCTGATGGTGATGATGGTGGCGGCCTACATGGTGCGCCCGCTGGACTTCGCGGCCTTCCCCTCGGTGCTGCTGCTGACCACGCTGATGCGGCTGTCGCTGAACGTGGCCTCCACCCGCGTGGTGCTGCTCGAAGGCCACACCGGCCCGGGCGCGGCGGGCGCGGTGATCGAGGCGTTCGGCCACTTCCTGATCGGCGGCAACTTCGCCGTGGGCCTGATCGTGTTCGCCATCCTCGTGGTCATCAACTTCGTGGTGGTGACCAAGGGCGCCGAGCGCATCGCCGAGGTGTCGGCCCGCTTCACGCTGGACGCCATGCCGGGCAAGCAAATGGCGGTGGACGCCGACCTGAACGCGGGCCTCATCAACGAGGACGAGGCCAAGCGCCGCCGCGCCGAGGTGCAGGAGGAGGCCAACTTCTTCGGCTCCATGGACGGCGCGAGCAAGTTCGTGCGCGGCGACGCCGTCGCGGGCATCCTGATCCTGCTCATCAACATCATCGGCGGCTTCTCCATCGGCATGATCTCGCACGGCCTGACGGCCAGCCAGGCGGCCGACAGCTACATCCTGCTGGCCGTGGGCGACGCGCTGGTGGCGCAGATCCCGGGCCTGCTGATCTCGGTGGCTGCGGCCATGGTGATCTCGCGCGTGGGCAAGGAGTCCGACATGGGCCGCCAGATCGTGCAGCAGCTCTTCATGTCGCCGCGCGTGCTGGGCGTCACGGCGGGCATCCTGATCCTGCTGGGCCTGATCCCCGGCATGCCGCACCTGGTGTTCCTGAGCATGGGGGGCCTGCTGGGCTACGGCGCCTGGCTGCTGAACGAGCGCCAGAAGGTGCCGCCCCCGGTCGCCGCGCCGCCCGCGCCCGTGGGCGACGGCGAGGCCACCTGGGACGACCTGCAGCCCGTGGACCTGCTGGGCCTGGAGCTGGGCTACCGCCTCATCAGCCTGGTGGACAAGAGCCGCCAGGGCGACCTGCTCACGCGCATCAAGGGCGTGCGCCGCAAGTTCGCGCAGGAGGTGGGCTTCTTGCCGCCCGCCGTCCACGTGCGCGACAACCTCGAACTCAAGCCCAGCGCCTACCGCATCACGCTGCGCGGCGTGGTGGTGGGCGATGGCGAGGCGTTCCCGGGCATGTTCCTGGCCATCAACCCCGGCGGCATCACCACGCCGCTGATCGGCACGCCCACCACCGACCCGGCCTTCGGCCTGCCCGCGCACTGGATCGACGACCGCCAGAAGGAAGCGGCGCAAATGGCAGGCTTTACCGTGGTTGATTCGGAAACCGTGATGGCGACCCATTTGTCACACTTGATGCAAGTGCAGGCCGCCAAGCTGCTCAGCCGCACGGAAACGCAGCAACTGGTGGAGCACGTCGCCAAGCTGGCGCCCAAGCTCATCGAGGAAGTGGTCCCGAAAATGGTGTCGATCGCAACGTTCCAGAGAGTCCTGCAGCTGCTGCTGGAGGAGTCGGTACACATCCGCGACATCCGCACCATCATCGAGACGCTGGCCGAGCACGCGGGCAGCACTTCGGACCCGGTGGAACTGGCGCGGCGCGTGCGCATTGCGCTGTCGCCCGCCATCGTGCAGCAGATCTACGGCCCCACGCGCGAGCTGAACGTCATCGCCATCGAGCCCGGCCTGGAGCGCCTCTTGGTGCAGGCCCTGGGCAACACGGCAGGCCCCGCGCTCGACCCGGGCGTGGCCGACATCCTCACGCAGAAGGCGGCCGAAGTCGCCATGAAGCAGGAAGAAATGGGCATGCCCGCCTGCCTGCTGGTGCCCGACGCCATCCGCAACGCCATCTCCCGCCTGGTGCGCCGCGTGGCGCCGCGCCTGCAGGTGCTGGCGCACAGCGAAATCCCCGAGACCCACACCATCCGCATTGGGCCGATCCTTAAAGGTGCAGCATCATGAACATCAAACGCTTTCACGCCCCCACGTCGCGGGAAGCCCTGGCCAAGGCACGCATGGCCTTCGGTGACGGCACGCTGATCCTGTCCAACCGCCCCACGGCCCATGGCGTCGAAGTGGTGGCAACGGCCGAGGACACGCTCTCCACGCTGGATGGAACCGCCCACGGCAACTCGCCCCTGCCCGCGCCCTCGCAACCGGCCCGCACCGCCGAGCCGCGCGCCAGTCAAGCCACCGCGCTGCCCAGCCGCGGCAACTCGGTGGCAGAAGACACCGAACAGCTCGCCATGAGCACGCTGTCGTTCCAGGACTATGTGCGCGAGCGCATGCTGCGCCGCCGCCACGAAGCCCTGCACGGCAGCACCGGCGCCGAGCAGCCCGCTTTCGCCGAGCGCAGCCGCGACCCGGCACCGCCGGAGCGCGCCGAACCGCGCATGCCCGCCCCCGCCGTGGCGCGCCACAACCCGGTGCGCAGCATTGCGCTGGACACGCCCGAGCCGCCCCGCCGCCGCCCCGATGCCGCACCCGCCGCCCCGCAGCAAAGCCTGATGAACGAGCTGCATGCAATGAAGGAGCTGATCGAGGACCGCTTCAACACCCTGGCCTGGCTGGGTCAGGCACGGCAGAACCCGATCCAGTCCAACCTGATGCTCAAGATGATCCGCGCGGGGTACTCGCCGTCGCTCGCGCGCGCGGTGCTCGAACGCATGCCCGAGGACCTGTCCGCCGGTGAATCCGTGCGCTGGCTCATGGACGTGCTGGAGCGCAACCTCAAGACCGACCAGGCCGAACCGGCGCTGTACGAGCAGGGCGGCATCTTCGCCATGGTGGGCTCCACCGGCGTGGGCAAGACCACCACCACCGCCAAGCTGGCCGCGCTGTGCGCGCGCATCCACGGCCCGTCCAGCGTGGGCCTGATCACGCTGGACACTTACCGCGTGGGCGCGCACGAACAGTTGCGCACCTACGGCCGCATGCTGGGCATCGTGGCCCACCTGGCGCACGACCGCGCCGCGCTGCAGGACCTGCTGGGCCTGCTGTCGGGCAAGAAGATGGTGCTGATCGACACCACCGGCGTCGCCCCCCGCGACCCGCGCAAGCGCGACATGCTGGACGTGCTGGACCTGCCCGACGTACACCGCCTGCTGGTGCTCAACGCGGGCTGCCACGGCGACACGCTGGACGACGTGCTCACCGCGTTCAAGACCGATGGCTCACAGCAGGCCGTGCTCTCCAAGGTGGACGAGGCCGTGAAGCTCGGCCCCGCCATCGACGCGCTGGTGCGCCACCAGATGGTGCTGCGCGGCGTGACCAACGGTCAGCGCGTGCCCGAGGACTGGGAGCGCGCCGACGCGCACCAGCTCATCGGCGCGTCCATGCGCTCGCCCACCAGGTCGGCTTTCGACCCCAAGGCGAGCGACCTGAACTTCTTCTTCTCGCACGCGCCCGACAGCACCCTGGGCGAGCGGGGGCTGGTCGATGCTTGAACTGGGCTTCCACCAGGGCGCGGGCCTGCACAGCTTCATGCCGCAGGCAGAGCTGCGCGTGGTCGCCGTCGCCAGCCAGGACAGCGCGGGCAGCGGCCTCGAAGCGCTGTGGCAGGTCTGCGCCATCCTGCAGCGCCTGGGCTACCCCGTGGTGGTACTCGACGGCACGGCGCAAGAGACGGATGCCAGCCCCGGCCTCGCGCACCTGCTGCGGCAGGCGCCGTGGAACGAGGGCGCGCCCCTGGACGCGGGCGCTGCGGCCTCGTCGCTGGCCGTGATCCCGGCCGCGCGGGGGCTGCGGCTTGCCGCCGAGCGCGCACAGGCCCGCGCCGTGCCGCCGCTGCAGGGCCTGCTGCCGCACTTCCGGCGCTACGGCCTGATGGTGCTGCACGCCCCCGCATCCATGCTGGGGCCGCTGCTCACGCACACCGCCACCATCCCGATGGTGGTCATGGGCAGCGACGCGGCGGGCGTGCTCAATAGTTACAAGAGCCTCAAGCAGATCGCTCTGGACACCGGCCTGCCCTGCATGGTGGCGGGCCTGCTGCACGGCGACGGCGCCGCCGAGCGCCACAAGGTGCGCGGCGCGCTGCAAAGCCTGCAGGACTGCGCAGAGCGGCACGGCTGCGGCCCCGTGCGCACCACCACCATCGCCACGCACAACCCCCAGGAGCTGCAGCGCCTGGCCTTGCAACTGCTGGAGAATGCGGGCACCATCAGCGAGCCGCTGACGCCCCCGTCCCCCACACCCTCACTGACAGGAACGCCTGCGTATTTCGCCCGGAGCCACTGATCTGATGTACACCGCCAAAGGCCAGCTCGACCGTGACGCGCTGATCCGCCAGCACGTGCCGCTGGTCCGCAAGATCGCGCACCACATGATCGCCAAGCTGCCGCCGAACGTGGAACTGGACGACCTCATACAGGTCGGCATGATGGGCCTGGCGGACGCCCTCTCGCGCTACGAGGCTGCGCAGGGCGTGCAGTTCGAGACCTTCGCCACCCAGCGCATCCGCGGCGCCATGCTCGACGAACTGCGCGAGGGCGACTGGATGAGCCGCAGCTCGCGCAAGAGCCAGAAGGACATCGAGCAGGCCCTGCACCGCGTGGAGCAGCGCCTGGGCCGCAGCCCGCTCGAATCCGAGATCGCCGCCGAAATGGGCCTGCCCCTGGACGAATACCAGAGCCTGCTGGGCAAGGTGCGCGGCACCCAGCTCGTCTATCTGGAAGACATGACGCACGGCAACGAGGACGAGGACGGCTTTCTGGACCGCCACGTGGCCGACAGCGGCGCCGACCCCATCGAACTGCTGCGCGACCACCGCCTGCGCGCCGCGCTGGTCACCGCCATCAAGAGCCTGCCCGAGCGCGAGCAGCACGTCATGGGCATGTACTACGAGCACGACATGAACCTCAAGGAGATCGCCGCCGTGCTCGGCGTGACCGAATCGCGCGTGTGCCAGCTGCACAGCCAGTCCATCGCGCGGCTGCGCGCCAAGATGCGGCAGCATTGATTTCAAGCCAAATCAGGCTCTAGCGCTTATCCCACAAGCACAAGCAGCTCCTAAATAAGGAGCATAAGCCGCACGGATGATCAACCGGCCGCGCGGTAGATGCGCGCCGCAGCCCCGCCCGACGGGCGCGCTCCCGGACCATAGGTGGTTGCAGCGGCGGCGGGCACGATGGCGGCCAACTGCGCTTCGGCCACGGCGGAGACACGGGCCATCTGGTCGCGCAGAACCACCAGGCGGGCACGCTGCGCATCGAAGCGACGACGCACGGCGACCGACAGGGGCCTGGCGTGCGACTGCAGCGCGACCGAGCATTGCATCACGGCATCACGCAGCTGGGCGCTGGCTTGTTCCAGCAACGGAGCATCGCCCGACGCGAGCACGGCGACGACCCGGTCGAGTTCCTGGTCGAGGGTGTTCAGCGCGTGGTCGATCGGCATGGGTGGGAGTTATCAGGCGCCCTGCGCTATCCCCGCTGGCGGCTCAGCTGTTCCTGGGCATTGGACAGCAGCTTGTCGGCAATCGCCTCGGCATCCACCTCGAAGGTGCCGTTGTCGATGGATTCACGCACCGACTTGACCTTGTCGGCGTCGAAATCACCCTGCAGCCGGGCCGAGCCGGTCAGGGAACGCACGGTCGTGGACACGGTGACAGGCACACCGGCGACCGACGCGGCGGCTGCGGCGCTCTGGGCCTGCTCGCTTGCGGACGCGGGGGCCTTGGCCTGCTTGGCGGGCCCGGACGACGCGCCGAGACTCGGCAGTTCCGGTGTTTGACCTATCTTCATCGCTTTCTCCAAGACCCCAGGGACTGGGGCACAGTAGCAATGTTTTCGGCCCCTTTGGAGGGGACTTTAGCGATTTATGGGGTTGCAGTGGCTACAGCGCTACGTCTATTGCCCCATTTTCGTTAACAATTCCAGACACAATGCGCCCATTATCCATGCGCACGCGCACAATCTGCCCCGCCCCACCCGCTGACAGCGCCTGCCCTGCGGATGTGACGGCGAAGCCCGGGCCTTGCGCCACGACCCGCACCTGGGCTCCGGCGCGGAACAGGTCCGGCGTCTTGAGCATGGGCTGGCGCAACGCCTGCCCGGCCACCAGTGGGCGCGCGGCGATCTGCCCGACCCAGGATTCATTGGCAACGACCGGCGCGGCGTCGGCCGCCCAGTCCACTTCGGCCTGCGAGGCGTCGGCCTGCGTGAGCACGGCCCCGGATGCGACGTTGCCGTTGAGCACCCAGGCCGGGCCGAAGGCCCGGACGGTGACGGGCAGGAACACGTTCCATGCCACGGCTCCCTCCACGCACTTGAGGCCCAGCCGCGTGCGGCCCCAGAGCTTGGAACCGGCGGGCAGGTAGGGCTGCACGCGCGCGCAGGGCGCCAGCGTCAGGCGCGGGTCGAGGGTGCCCACGCTCACCTCCATGCGCAGCGGCAGTGCCTGGGCGTTCTGCGCCAGGGCATCGTCCAGCCAGCGCTGCGTGATCGCGCTCAGGTCGGCGGCCATCTGCGGCGACACCTGGGCCGCCGCGCTGCCCGCCCATGCAAGCACAAAGCAGCCCAGCAAGGCGTGCAAAGCGCGCAAGGGCAGCAGGGTCGGGATGAGGGATGGCATGGCGGACCTCCGGGATCGGCGGGCAATAGGGGCAGGCTGGATGACGTGTCTGACTATAGGCCGCCACGGCGCGCGCAAAGCACGGAACTGCACAGCAAAGCCCGCGTTCTTCGGGCTTTAGTTGCGCCGGTCGATCTCCACAATCGATGCACGCCATGCAACACCTTGCCCTGCATGGCCTGCAACCAACGGCGCGAGGCGACGATGCTCAACAAACTGACCGAAAAGCTGGACTTTCACGGCACCGCACTGCTGCTGCGGGCCGAGCGCCAGCGCGCGATCGCGAGCAACATCGCCAATGCCGACACACCCGGCTACGTGGCGCGGGACTTCAATTTCAGCAACGCGCTGCGCGAGGCCACGGGTGAGAGCGGGAGCGCAAGCACTGCACCCAAGCTGGCCGGGGGCGCCACCGACGCGCGCCACATTCCCCTGCCCGCCGCCCGCACCGGCGAAGGCTCGGGCACGCTGGGCTACGCCGTGCAGACGCAGCCCAGCCTGGACAACAACAGCGTGGACATGGACCGCGAACGCGCGAGCTTCGTGGACAACGCCGTGCGCTACGAGGCCACGCTGCGCTTCATCAACGGCAACGTGCGCACCATGCTCAGCGCCATCCAGGGCCAGTAAAGGAGCGCCTCATGTCGATGTTTTCCATCTTCAACGTGTCCGGCAGCGCCGTCAGCGCCCAATCGCAGCGCCTGAACGTCGTGGCCAGCAACCTGGCCAACGTCGATGCCGTGGCAGGGCCCGACGGCCAGGCGTACAAGGCGCGGCAGGTGGTCTTCCAGACCGCGCCCATGGGGGCGGACAGCTCGCAGGGTGTGCGCGTGTCCGCCGTCACCGAGGACCAGTCTCCCGGCAAGCGCGTGCATGACCCCAACCACCCGCTGGCCGACGCGCAGGGCTACGTGACGCACTCCAACGTCAACCCCGTCGAGGAGATGGTCAACATGATCTCGGCCTCGCGCTCGTACCAGAACAACGTCGAGGTCATGAACACGGCCAAGTCGCTGCTGCTCAAGACCCTGCAAATGGGCCAGTAACCCGGAAGGTCATCGCCATGCTCATCACCCCCATCGATACCAGCGCGCTGGACGCCGGTGCCACCAGCACCTCCAGCTCGACAACCACGTCCACCGACCCTGCCGACATGCAGGACCGGTTCCTGACGCTGCTCGTCGCGCAGCTCAACAACCAGGACCCGATGAACCCGCTGGACAACGCCGAGATGACCACGCAGATGGCGCAGATCAGCACCGTCACGGGCATCCAGCAGCTCAACCAGACCATGACCAGCCTGGCCGACCAGTTCAGCATGCTGCAAGTGATGCAGGGCGCCAGCATGGTGGGCCGCACGGTGCTGACGGAGGGCAACCAGCTGAGCGTCGCGGACGGCGTGGGCAGCGGCAGCTTCGAGCTTGCCAGCACCGCCAGCAACGTGACCGTGCAGGTGGTCACCGCAGGCGGCACCGTGGTGGACACGCTGGACCTGGGCACGCAGGCTGCCGGTCGCCACAGCTTCGCGTGGGACGCCAGCAGCTACGCGGGCGACACCAGCACGCTGCTCTTTCAGGTCACCGCCACCAACGGCACCAGCACGGTGACCGCCACGCCGCTCACGCAATCGACCGTGCTGACCGCAGGCTCCACCGACGGCAGCATCACCCTGGAGCTGGACAACGGCAGCACGGTCAGCTACAGCCAGATTCGCGCGGTGCTCTGACGCCAGCACGCTTCATCGTCCATCACCCCACCAGGAGAACGCCATGGGCTTCCAGCAAGGTCTTTCCGGCCTCAATGCCGCCAGTAAAAATCTGGACGTCATCGGCAACAACATCGCCAACTCCAGCACCACGGGCTTCAAGGCGTCCCGCACGGAATTCGCCTCGATGATCGCCGACGCCCTCGGAACCTCCAGCGGCACCAGCGCCGGCATCGGCGTGGAGGTATCGGCCATCGCCCAGCAGTTCACGCAAGGCAACCTGACCGTCACGGGCAACACCCTCGATCTGGCCATCAACGGCGACGGCTTCTTCACCGTCACGCTGCCTGACGGAACCACCGCCTATACGCGATCCGGCAACTTCAAGCTGGACAGCACTGGCAACCTGGTCACGAACGGCAGCGCCCAGGTGATGGGCTACCCCATCGATCCCGAAACCGGCCTGCGGACATCCAGCGAGCCCGTGGCGTTGAATTTTCCGACCAGCCAGCCCATTGCCGCCAAGCAGACCACGGAGATCACGGCCGCCTTCAACCTCGACGCGCGCGCCACCGATGCGGCGGGCGACGCCACGGCCGACCCGGTGATCGAAGCCACGCCGCGCAGCACATACGGCACCTCCATCAACGTGTACGACAGCCAGGGCGTTGCCACGTCCGTCACGCTGTACTTCCAGAAAACCGCCACGGACAACACCTGGGATGTCTATGACTCGCTGGACGACACCGCCACGGCGATCGGACAGATCACCTTTGACGACAACGGCAACATCACCGGCCCCGCAGCGACCTCGCCCGACACCGGCTTTGCCCTGAGCCTCACCGTCAACCCCTCGTCGGACAACCCCAACAACCTCGCCCCGTTCACGGTGACGCTCAACCTGGACGACGTGACCCAGTACGGCGCGTCCTTCGCCGTGTCGGACCTGTCGCAGGACGGGTACACCGTGGGCCAGCTGACCAGCATCAACGTCGATACCAACGGCATGATCATCACCAGCTATTCGAACGGCGTGACGCGCGCCGAAGGCCAGGTGGCCCTGGCGACGTTCCGCAACTCGCAGGGCTTGGTCAACCTTGGCGGCAACAACTGGGTCGAAACCATTGCCTCGGGCCAGCCCGTGCTGGGCGTCCCCACGGAAGGCGCTTTCGGAACCCTGCGCGCAGGCGCGCTGGAGGACTCCAACGTGGACCTGACGGCCGAGCTGGTCAACATGATGACCGCCCAGCGCGCCTACCAGGCCAACGCGCAGACGATCAAGACGCAGGACCAGGTGCTGTCCACCCTCGTGAACCTGCGCTGATCCTGCACAGGCACCGCCACGCATTGAAGCCCCGCCATGGACCGCATCATCTACACCACGATGACCGGCGCGAATGCCGCTGCGCAGCGGCAGGCCGTGCTGGCCCACAACCTGGCCAATACCTCCACCAACGGCTTTCGCGCCGAGCTGTCCACCTTCCGCTCGGTGCCGCTGCGCGGCGACGGATCGACCACGCGCGTGTTCGCGCTCGAAGCCACCTCGGGCCACGACAGCACGCCCGGCCCGGTGCAGCGCACGGGCCGCAGCCTCGACGCCATGGCCGTGGGCAATGCCTGGTTCGCGGTGCAGGGGCTGGACGGCACCGAGGCCTACACCCGCTCGGGCAGCTTCGAGGTCACGCAGGACGGGCAGTTGCAGACCACCACCGGCCTGCCGGTGCTCTCGGACGGCGGCGCGCCCATCACCGTGCCGCCCGGCGCCGAGGTGACGCTGGGCTCGGACGGCACCCTCAGCGCCCAGACGGCCGGGCAGCCCGCGCAGGCCGTTGGTCGGCTGAAGCTGGCCACGCCGACGACCGAAGACCCGCTCAAGCGCGGCGATGACGGCCTGTTCCGCACCGCCTCGGGCGAGCCGGTGCCGCAGGACGCCAACGCGCGCCTGCTGGCTGGCGCCATCGAAGGCTCGAACGTCAACGCCGTCGAGACCATGGTCGGCATGATCTCCGCCTCGCGCCAGTTCGAGCAGCAGATGCGCCTGCTGCAGACGGCAGAGTCCAACGACAAGTCCGCCGGCCAACTGCTCGGCATGGGCTGAACGCGGCCCCCACAGCAAGGAAACACACCATGATCAACTCGCTCTGGATCTCCAAGACCGGCATGGAAGCCCAGCAGACGCAGCTGGACGTCATCTCGCACAACCTGGCCAACGTCTCCACCACGGGCTACAAGCGCGCCAACGCGGTGTTCGAGGACCTGATCTACCAGAACCTGCGCCAGGTGGGCGCCAATACCACCGAGCAGAACCAGCTGCCCACCGGCCTGCACCTGGGCCTGGGCGTGCGCACCGTGGCCACCAGCCGCAACTTCGTGCAGGGCAGCCTGCAGCAGACGGGCAACACGCTGGACGTGGCCATCAAGGGCGCTGGCTTCTTCGAGGTGACGCGGCCCGACGGCACCATCGGCTACACCCGCGACGGCTCCTTCCAGGTGGACTCGCAGGGCCGCCTGGTCACGTCCAGCGGCCTGCCCGTGGCCAACGGCATCACCGTGCCGGCCAACGCCACCAGCGTCACCATCGGCGCGGACGGCGCCGTCACGGCCACCGTGCCGGGCAGCACGACGCCGCAGGCGCTGGGCAGCCTGGCCATGTCCGACTTCATCAACCCCGCCGGCCTGGAGCCGCTGGGCAGCAACCTGTACGCCGAGACCGCCGCCTCGGGCCAGCCACAGCAGGGCACGCCCGGCACCAACGGGCTGGGCACGATGGAGCAGGGCTACCTGGAAACCTCCAACGTCAACGTGGTGCAGGAGCTGGTGACCATGATCCAGACCCAGCGCGCGTACGAGATGAACTCCAAGGCCGTGCAGACCAGCGACCAGATGCTGGCCAAGCTGGCACAGCTGTGATGGCCGCCTTACGGGAGCACGCCATGAGTCCGACCACCCTTCATGCCCCGCTGCGCGCCGGCCTGATCGCCGCCGCCGTCCTCGCCACCGGCTGCGCCAGCCTGTCGCCACCGCCGCCCGTGGACGTGCTGCCCACCGCGCCGCCGCCCATCGCCGCGCTGCCGCGCGCCACCGGCCCGGCCACCGGCAGCCTCTACCACACGGCCACCTACCGCCCTCCGCTGGAAGACCGCCGCGCGCGCCTGGTGGGCGACACGGTGACGATACAGATCGTCGAGAACATCACGGCGAGCCAGAAGTCCACCTCCACCGTGGACCGCAGCTCGGAGACCGAGGCGGGCATCACCGCCTTCCCGTTCCTCAAGGCCAGCACGCTGGCCAAGGCCGACCTGGGCGCAAGCTCCAAGAACACCTTCTCGGGCAAGGGCGGCACCGAGAGCGCCAACACCTTCACCGGCGCCATCACCACCATGGTGGTGGACGTGCTGCCCAACGGCCACCTGGTGGTGTCGGGCGAGAAGCAGATCGGCGTGAACCGCAACGTGGACGTGCTGCGCTTCTCGGGCACCGTCGATCCGCGCGCGCTGCAGCCGGGCAGCATCGTGGCATCGACCCAGGTGGCCAACGTGCGCCTGGAGTCGCGCGGCCGCGGCGAGCAGAGCGAGGCCCAGGCCATGGGCTGGCTGGGGCGCATATTCAACAACGTGACGCCGTTCTGACGCCCATATACTCCTGAAATAATAGCTGCTCGCGCTTACTGGATAAGCGCTGGCGGCTGTTTTTGCTTGAATCCAGCGCTGCCTCCTGACTGCCGAGCACCTGCACAACAAGCCCCCCATTCCGCCGCTTTTCCGGGTTTAGAAACGGCGCGTCCTGCCCACAATGGGGCCATGACAACCTTGCCTTTCCTTCGCCGCACACCGCCTGGCGCGCTGCCGCGCCGCTGGCTCGCGTGGCTGGCCGTGGCCTGCTGCGCCTGGGCCCTGGCCCTGCCCGCCCACGCCCTGCGCATCAAGGAAGTGGCCGCCGTGCAAGGCGTTCGCAGCAACCAGCTCTCGGGCTACGGCCTGGTGGTGGGCCTGGACGGCACGGGCGACCAGACCACGCAGATGCCCTTCACCACGCAGGCGATGGCCAACTACCTGCTGCAGATGGGCATCAGCCTGCCCAGCGGCAACGCCTCGCAGCTGCAGCTTAAGAACGTCGCCACCGTGGTGGTGACGGCGCAGCTGCCCGCCTTTGCCCAGCCGGGCCAGCAGATCGACGTGGTCGTCTCCTCCATGGGCAATGCCAAGTCGCTCAAGGGCGGCACGCTGATCGCCACGCCGCTGCGCGGCGCCGACGGCGAGATTTACGCCCTGGCGCAGGGCAACGTGGTGGTCGGTGGCGCGGGCGCCTCGGCCGGCGGCAGCAAGGTGCAGATCAACCACCTGAGCGCGGGCCGCATTCCCCAGGGCGCGCAGGTGGAGCGCACGGTGCCCACGCCGCTGAACGACGGCGAGTTCGTGCAGCTCAGCCTCAACGCCACCGACTTCCAGACCGCGCGCCGCGTGGCGCAGGCCATCAACGGCCGGCTGGGTGCCAACACCGCCATGGCCACCGACGGCCGCACGGTGCAGGTGCGTGCGCCCACCGACCCGGGAGCGCGCGTGAACTTCCTGGCCGAGCTGGAGGAACTGCCGCTGCAGGACACCGCCCCCGCCGCCAAGGTCGTCATCAACGCGCGCACCGGCTCCATCGTGCTCAACCGGGCCGTCACCCTGGGCACCTGCGCCATTGCGCACGGCAACCTGTCCATCACCATCAGCAGCACGCCGGTCGTCAGCCAGCCTGCGCCGTTCTCGCAGGGCCAGACGGTGGTCTCGCAAAAGAGCGACATCAAGATCAACCAGGACCCCGGCAACATCATCCAGCTGCCCGAATCGGCCCAGCTCAACGACGTGGTGCGCGCGCTCAACGCGCTGGGCGCCACGCCGCAGGACCTGCTGGCCATCCTGCAGGCCATCAAGGCCGCGGGTGCGCTGAACGCCGAGCTGGAAGTCATCTGACCGACCGCCACGGAATACGCGCATGGCCTTCTCGCTCCCGTCCTCCAGCACCGCCGGCACGCACAACGCGCTGGCGGCGGACGCGCGCTCGCTCGACGCGCTGAAGTACGCGGCCAGCCAGGGCAGCGACCCCAAGGCCGTGCGCGAGGCGGCCAAGCAGTTCGAGTCGCTCTTCATGCGCGAGCTGATCAAGAGCATGCGCGAGGCGACGATGAAGTCCGGCCTGCTGGACAGCAGCTCGGGCGACCTGGCCTCGGACTTGCTGGACCAGCAGCTGTCGGTGCAGATGTCGGGCACCAACGGCGGCCTGACGGATGCCATCATGCGCCAGCTCTCGCAACAGATGGGCGGCGCCAAGGCCGAGATCAGCGCAGGGTCCACCCTCAGCCTGCCCCAGGTGCGCCGAGCAGGCGCGCAGGCGAATGCCTCCGCCGCCGCGCTGGACCCCAAGACCATAGGCCCCAGGGGCCGCGACGACTTCGTGGACTACCACGGCAGCGCCGCCGACAGGGTGGCGCAGGAAAGCGGCATTCCCGCCAGCTTCATGCTCGGCCAGGCCGGGCACGAGACCGGCTGGGGCAAGTCCGAGATCCGCAGCAAGGATGGCGGCAACTCGTTCAACCTGTTCGGCATCAAGGCCGGCCCCGGCTGGACGGGCAAGGTGGCCGAGATCACGACCACCGAGTACGTGAACGGCACGCCGCGCAAGGTGACGGCGCGCTTTCGCGCCTACGACTCGTACGAGGAGTCGTTCCGCGACTACGCCCGCCTGATCAAGGAGAGCCCGCGCTACGAGCAGGCCGAGTCCGTCGCCAAAACGGGATCGGGCGCGGCCTATGCCTCGGCGCTGCAAAAGGCCGGCTACGCCACCGACCCCGCCTACGCCGCCAAGCTCAGCCGCGCCATCCAGAGCGTCGCGCGCGCGCAGCAGCGCGACCAGGCCTGATACACACTGAAAGCGGGTACATGCCATGAGCCTCTTGAACGTCGGAGCCCGGGCCCTGCTGGCCAACCAGCTGGCGCTGCAGACTGCGGGCAACAACATCGCCAACGTCAATACGGTCGGCTATTCGCGCCAGTCGGTGGCATTGCAAAACGTACAGGGGCTCTACAGCGGCAGCGGCTACATCGGCCAGGGCGTGGACGTGAGCACCATCACGCGCAGCTACAGCGCGCTGCTCACGCGCCAGTCCACGGCTGCCACCTCGGTGTACGCCGCCGACCTGGCGCGCTCGGTGCGCCTGCAGTCGCTGCAGGATGTCTTCACCGGCGGGGAGGACGGGCTGGGCATGGCCATCAGCGACATGATGAACTCGTTCTCGGACGTGGTCAGCTCGCCCACCGACCTCACCGCACGCTCGGTGGCGCTGACGCTCATCGACGAGACTGCCGCCCGCCTGCGGTCGGCCGCCGACAGCCTGACGGAAATCCGCTACTCCGTCACCGAGGAGCTGAAGAACCAGGTCGCCCAGGTCAACAGCCTGGCCCAGCAGATCGCCTCGGTGAACGAGCAGATCGCGCGCGCCCAAGGCAATGGCCAGAGCCCCAACGATCTGCTGGACCAGCGCGACCAGCTCATCCGCGACCTGAACCAATTCGTACAGACCACGCAGATCGAAGCCGACGATGGCACGGTGGGTGTGTTCATCGGCGGCAGCCAGCCCCTGGTGCTGGGCACCACGGCATCGTCCATCTCGGTCGGCGAAAGCACGACCTTCCCGGGCAGCGGCCAGCTCAAGCTGTACTTCAACCAGTCGGGCGGGCGGGCGGTGGAGCTGGACGAGGACTTGCTGGGCGGGGGCGAGATTTCCGGCATGCTGCGCTTCAACAACAACGATCTCGTCGAGGGCATGAACCTGCTGGGGCGCATGGCGCTGGCCATCGGCATGGTCATGAACGAGCAGCACAACCTGGGCCTGACGCTGGACGGCGAAGCGGGCGGGGACCTGTTCTCCCTTCCCACCAGCGTGGCGGGCAGCACCTCCGGCGTGGCGGCGGGTTCCGTCAGCTTCACCGACCCGACGGCCTTCGCGGCATCGGACTACGAAGTGCGCTTCACCACCCCGCCAGCCGGGGTCGTGGTGCGCCTGTCCGACGGGCAGTCCACTGCGTTCACCGACCTGAGCGACCTGGCCAGCCAGGAAATCGACGGCCTGACATTCAACATGACCGCCGCCGGCAACGCGGGCGAGCGCGTGCTGTTCCAGCCCTATGCCACCGCCGCATCGACCATCCAGGCGCTGGTGTACTCGGCCAGCGACCTTGCCGTGGCCAACCCCATCAACGCGTCGCTGAGCGCCGACAACGGCGGCACGCTGCAACTGTCGAGCCTGCAGGCGACGACCGACGGGTTCGTGACGCCGCCGAGTCCTGACGGCGTCACGCTGACCTTCGATGCAGGCCCGCCCGTCACCTACAGCGTCACGGGGTCAACCACTCCGGCCTCTGGCACGACGGGGCTCGCCTACACGTCGGGAACGCCCATCGTGATCGACGGCTGGGAAATCACGCTGCAGGGCACGCCAGCGACAGGGGACACCGTGCAGGTCGGCAACGCCACCGACTCCCAATACGGAGACTGGTACACGCGGGACGCCGGCAATGCCAGTGCGCTGCTGGCGCTGCGCGACCTCGCGCTCTTCGACGGCGCGACCCTGGCCGACGGCTACGCCAGCGCGATCGCCCAGGTCGGCACGCGCACGCAGAGCGCGGACAGCGCCGCAACCGTCTCGTACACCATCGCCAACAACCTGGAAAGCGCCCGCACGGCCATCTCGGGCGTGAACCTGGACGAGGAAGCCGCCAAGCTGATCCAGTACCAGCAGGCCTATCAGGCATCCGCCAAGGTCCTGCAGGTGGCGCAGACGATCTTCGACAATCTCATCCAGACGATGAACTGATGTTCGCACGACAGACACACGCCGAGGAGCCCGCACCATGGCCACCACGCCCCTGACCCGCGTCAGCACCGCCACCATGTACGACAGCGCGCTGCGCAACCTGGCGGCGCGCCAGACTGCGCTGGCGAGCCTGCAGGAGAACCTGACCTCCGGCAAGCGCGTGGTGCGCGCCAGCGACGACCCCGTGGCCGCCGCGCAGGCCGAGCGGGCGCTCACGCGCCTCTCGCGCAACAGCACTGACCAGCGCTCCCTGGACCAGCAGCGCACCAGCATCACCTACGCCGAATCGACGCTGGGCGAGTCGATCGACGCGCTGCAGGAGTTCCGTACCCTGGTGGTCAATGCAGGCGACGGCGCCTACACCCAGGCCGAACGCGACGCGCTGGCCTCGCAGCTCGAAAGCCTGCGCGACCAGATCTACAACTACGCCAACCGCAGCGACACCGATGGCCTTCCGCTGTTCAGCGGCCTGGGCAGCGCGACCCAGCCCGTGACCGGCCAGCCGAACTACACCTACGAAGGACTGAGCGGGCAGCAGGCCAGCGGCGACGTGAGCATTGCCACCACCATCGACGGCGTGGCCACGTGGATGAACGTGGCCACCGGCAACGGCGTGTTCGCGGTGGAGCAGGACTCCGCCAACACGGGCACGTCCTGGTCCACCGTGGGCCAGGTGACCGACCCCTCGGCCATCACGGGCGACAGCTACAGCATCACCTTCTCGGTGACCGCAGGCGTCACCACGTACAGCGTGGTCAACACCACCACGTCCACCGCCGTCGCCACCGACCAGCCCTACAGCACGCCCACCACCATCAGCTTCGACGGCATGTCGATCGACGTGACCGGGGAGCCTGCCGATGGCGACAGCTACACCGTCGCCCCCAGCACGCGCAGCGACATCTTCAGCGTGATGGACGCGGCCATCGCCGCCATCCGCAACGGCGCCAACTCCGACGGCAGCACCGCGTCGGGCACGCTGACCCAGGGCATCACGCGCTCGCTGGCCGAGATCGACACCAGCCTCACCCGCCTGCAAAGCTCGCGCAGTCTGGCCGGTGACCTGCTCAACCGCGCCGACCGCATCGAGAACAACCTCACGGCCCGCGCCACGCAGCTGGAGGCCGACCGCTCCAACGCCGAAGACCTGGACATGCTGCAAGGCGTCTCCGACTTCCAGAACCAGCAGGTGGGCTACGAGGCGGCGCTGCAGACGTACGCCCAGGTGCAGAAGCTGTCGCTGTTCAACTACATCGGCTAGTCTTGCCCCCAGGCGACGCTGCATAGCGGGGGTTTCCGACAGCCGCAGCTCTGGGCGCGATCCCGGACAATGGCGCATCCGCACAGCCAACCATCGATCCGTACATGGTGCAATCCGTACTCGGCAGCCTGCTCATGGGCTACCGCCCCCTCTGGAACCGCGAGCGGCGCCTCGCTGGCGTTCAGCTCTATCTCCACCACCGGGACCCGGCATTGGCGGTGGATGCGCCGCACCTGCTGCGCACCCTGGCCGAGCTTTGGTCCGCCAGCTCGCCGCCGCTGCTGCTGTCGCCGCAATCGCCCCAGATGCTGTGCGACCTGCTGAGCCAGGCCCCGCGCGGCACGCCCTGGATCGAGGTGCATGGCGACTGGCTGGGCCAAGCGAACGTCTTCGCGCAGGTGCGTGCCGCCCACCAGCGCGGCCTCAGGCTCGTCTGGCGCGGGCCCGTGAACCACCTGCCCGAGCCCGAGGTGGCGCGCTGCTTCGACAACAGCCTGTTGAGCCTGCGCCCCGAGGACGCGGTCGCGGCCCTCAAGCCCGCCCGCCCGGGCGCGAGCGCCGCCAGCCCCGTGCTGGCCGGGCAGATGTACGAGGGCATCGCCAGCCGCGCGCTCATGGAGCACTGCCTGGACCAGAACAACGCCCTGGCGCTGGCGGGCTGGCCGTCCGAGGACGTGCTCTACGGCCTGCGCCACCAGCCCCAGCAGCCCGCGCGCGCGGTGATCTTCAAGCTCATGAAGGCCATCGACGAGGAGCAGTCGCTGGAGACTTTCGAGGACATCATGGGCGAGGACCCGCTGCTGGCCTACCGCTTCATGGTCTATACCAACTCGGCCGCCCTGGGCCTGCGCACGGGCATCGACTCGCTGCGCCGTGGGCTGGTGATGATGGGCTACGGCTCCATCACGCGCTGGCTGTCCGACCAGCTGCCGCACGCCAGCACCGACCCCAACATGCAGCCCGTGCGCGAGGCCATGGTGATGCGCGCGCGGCTCATGGCCCACCTGCTGGACGCAGGCGTGGAGAACGACCTGCGCCGCGAGATCTACCTGTGCGGCCTGCTCTCGCAGATCGACGAGCTGCTGGGCGAGCCCCTGGGCAGCATCCTGCGCCGCCTGCCGCTGTCCGAGCGCATCTACGACGCCGCCGTGCTGCGCACCGGCCCCTACGCCAGCGGCCTGCAGATGGCCGCCGCGCTGGAGACGGACGACGCCAGCGCCATCCGCCAGCTGTGCGAGACCTACGAGCTGGACCTGGAAGAAGTCAACCGCGCGCTGCTGCGCGTGCTGGCCGACCTGCAAGTCGAGCGGCCCCGCTGACCGGCGCCCCAAAAATACAAGCCAAATCGGCCTGTAGCGCTTACCAGTCAAGCACTGGCAGCTATCAAATCAGGAGTAATTACTTCACCCTGGCACGCACGCGCTGGAACACCTTCCAGAACGCCGCGTCCTGCGTCGTCGCGAAGTTGATGCGCATCAGCGTGCTGGGCTTGCGCTCCGCATGGAACAGCGCGCCGGGCGCCAGCAGGTAGCCCTCGTCCAGCATGCGCTGCGACAGCGCGTCGGTGTCCACGCCCGTCTCCACCCAGCCGAACAGGCCCACGGGCTCGGCGGCGAAGCTGCAGCCCGCGCCCAACGCCAGTTTCACGCTGCGGGCGCGCGCCGCGTCCAGCCGGGTGCGGATGCGCTCGGCGTGGCGGCGCAACTGGCCCTGCTCCATGCACAGCGCCAGCGCCTTTTCCAGCAGGGCGGGCGTGGTCAGCGTGGCGAGCAGCTTGGTGTCCAGCAGCTGCTCGATGAGCGACGGGTGCGCCGCCAGGAAGCCGATGCGCCAGTTGGGCGCCAATATCTTGGCGAAGCCGCTCACGTAGATGGTGCGCGCGAGCCCGTCCAGCGCGGTGAGCCGCGTGGCGTACAAGGGCGCGATGTGGCTGTAGGTGTCGTCCTCGACGATGTGGAATTCGTGCCGGTTGGCCAGTTGCAGCAGGCGGTGCGCGCTGCCGGGCGACAGGCAGTAGCCCGTGGGGTTGTGGAACACGCTCACGCTGACGTAGAGCTTGGGCTGGTGCGCCTCGCAGTAGCGGGCCATCACGTCCAGGTCGGGGCCATCCGCCCGACGCGGCACGGGCAGGATGCGCATGCCTAAAGCGGCCAGGCGGGCAAATTCGACGGCCCAGCCGGGCTCCTCCACCATCACCGGGTCGCCCGGGCGCAGCAGCGTGCGGCTGACGATGTCGAGCGCGTGCGTGGCGCCCACGGTGGTGATGATCTGCTCCGGCGCGGCCTGCACGTTCAGCGTGGCGAGCTTCTGGGACAGCGCCCGGCGCAGGCCCGTGTCGCCCAGCGGCTCGCCGTATTGCAGCGAAAAATCCTGCAGCGCGCGCGTGCCGGTCACCTTGCGCACGGCGGCGGGCATGAAGGCAGACTCCAGCCAGTCCGACGGGAACACGCCCATGCCCGGCTGCGGCTTGTCGCTGACCTTGTGGAACATGCCCCGGATGAGCGCCGTGGCGTTGACCGGCGGCGTGCCCTGCGCAGGCTCGCCGCTCTGCGGACGCTCGGCGGCGGCAGGCGCCGCCTCGCGCACGAAGAAGCCCCGGTTCTTGCGCGCTTCCACCAGCCCCTGCGCCAGCAACTGGTCGTAGGCCGCCACCACGGTGGACGGGCTCACGCCGTGCTGCTGCGCGCACTGCCGCACCGACGGCAGGCGCGCGCCGGGCGCGAGCAGCCGGTTGCGGATGCGCTCGCCAAAGCGGGCGGACAATTGCTCGGTCAGCGACTGGGCGGGGGTTTTCATCAGCATGGCGCGCTCCGTGTACTGGCATGGCGGGCAATACAGATTGCCAACTGCCTTGTCACACTGTATTGATTGTGTACTGCTGCCAAAGATTACATTGAAGCCCGAGAGACCACAAGACAAGCCCCGCCCACCATGAGCACCCCCGAACTGACCGCCCTGCTGCTGTTCTGCACCGCGATGAGCTTCTCGCCGGGGCCCAACACCACCCTGTCCACCGCGCTCGCCGCCAACCTGGGCCTGCGCCGCGCGCTGCGCTTTTGCCTGGCCGTGCCCACGGGCTGGACGGTGCTGATGCTGGGCAGCGGCCTGGGCCTGGGCGCGCTCATCACCGGCGTGCCCGCGCTGCGCTGGGGCGTGACGCTGGCGGGCGTTGCCTACATGCTGTGGCTGGCCTGGAAGCTCAGCCGCGCAGGCCAGCTCACGCAGGTGGACGGCGCGCGCCTGCAAGTGACCTTCTGGCAGGGCGTGGGCCTGCAATTCCTCAACATCAAGGCGTGGATGCTGGCACTGACCCTCAGCGCGGGCTGGGTGGTCAACGCCGCCGGGCAGCCCGCCGCCAACCCCGGGCAGCGGCTGGCGATCATCTGCGCGGTGATGGCGGTGTTCGCCTTCGCCAGCAACTTCGTCTATGCGCTCGCGGGCTCGCTGCTGCGCGACTGGCTGGCGCAGGGGCGGCGGCTGCTGTGGTTCAACCGCGCGCTGGCCCTGGTGCTGGTGGCGACGGCGCTGTGGATGCTGTCGCTGTGAGGCCCGGGGCCCAGTGGCCTGAGAATCCGAAAGTTTTTTCCTGGAGATGAACGACATGACGACGAATTGGACCCTGGCCCGCCGCGCCGAGAAGATGAACCCCTCGGTGATCCGCGAGATCCTGAAAGTGACCGAGAAGCCCGGCATCATCAGCCTGGCGGGCGGCCTGCCCTCGCCAAAGACCTTCCCGGTGGCGGACTTCGCGGGGGCCTGCGCCGCCGTGCTGGCCCAGGACGGCCCCGGCGCGCTGCAATACGCCGCCAGCGAGGGCTACGGCCCGCTGCGCCAGGCCATTGCCGACTTTCTGCCATGGGACGTGGATGCCGAGCAGGTGCTCATCACCACCGGCTCGCAGCAGGCGCTGGACCTGGTCGCCAAGATCCTCATCGACGAAAACAGCCGCGTGCTGGTGGAAACGCCCACCTACCTGGGCGCGCTGCAGGCCTTCACGCCCATGGAGCCCGCCGTGGTGTCCGTGGCCAGCGACGACGAAGGCGTGCTCATCGACGACTTCAAGGCCAAGGCAGGCACGGGCGCGGGCAAGGCGCGCTTTCTGTACGTGCTGCCCAACTTCCAGAACCCCACGGGCCGCACCATGAGCGAGGCGCGCCGCGCCGCCCTGGTACAGGCCGCCGCCGAGCTGGGCGTGCCGCTGCTGGAGGACAACCCCTACGGCGACCTGTGGTTCGACAACCCGCCGCCCCTGCCGCTGACGGCGCGCAACCCCGAGGGCTGCATCTACATGGGCTCGTTCTCCAAGGTGCTCGCGCCCGGCCTGCGCCTGGGCTTCGTGGTGGCGCCCAAGGCCATCTTCCCCAAGCTGCTGCAGGCCAAGCAGGCGGCGGACTTGCACACGCCCGGCTTCAACCAGCGCATGGTGGCCGAGGTGATGAAGGGCGGCTTCCTCGACCGCCACGTGCCCACCATCCGCGCCCTGTACAAGCAGCAGTGCGAGGCCATGCTGGCCGCGCTGGCGAAGGAGATGCAGGGCCTCTCCGTGCAGTGGAACCGCCCGGACGGCGGCATGTTCCTGTGGCTGCGGCTGCCCGAGGGCGTGAGCGCCATCGACCTGCTGCCCCAGGCGGTGGAGCGCAACGTGGCCTTCGTGCCCGGCGCGGCCTTCTACGCAACCGAAGCCGACCCGCGCACGCTGCGGCTGTCGTTCGTCACTTCGACCGTCGAGCAGATCGCCACCGGCATCGCCGCGCTGGCCGACGCCATCCGCAACGCCAAGAAGGGCTGAGGGCCATGCCGTGGCGTCGGAGACGGCTGTGACGGTCGCGCGCGTGGACCACCTCGTCGTATGTGCGACCGACCTGGCCTCGGGTGTGCGGTGGTGCGAGCACACGCTGGGCGTGGTGCCCACGGCGGGCGGCGAGCACCCGCTCATGGGCACGCACAACCGCATCCTGAACATCTCCAGCCCCGCGCACCCGCGCGCCTACCTGGAGGTAATTGCTATCAACCCAGGAGCTGCCAGCGCAATACCAGCAAGCGCCAGACGCTGGTTTGACATGGACGATGCCGCCCTGCAGCAGCAGGTGGCGCGGCACGGCCCGCAGCTCATCCACTGGGTGGCGTCCGTGCCCGACCTGCAGGCGCGGCACGCCGCCCTGGCCCGGCAGCGCGTGGACCGGGGCGCCATCGTCACCGCCAGCCGCCCCACGCCGCAGGGCCTGCTGCAATGGCAGATCACCGTGCGCGAAGACGGCCAGCGCCTCATGGGCGGCTGCCTGCCCACGCTGATCGAATGGGGCGCCGTCCACCCCTGCGACAGCCTGCCCGCCAGCGGCGTGCAACTGCAGTCGCTCACGCTGCGCCACCCGCAGGCCGACGCACTGCAAGCCGCCGTCACGGCCATCGGCGTGCAGGGCGTACACGTCGCGCCCGCCACGGCCCCGTGCATCGAGGCCGTGCTCGCCACGCCGCGAGGCCCCGTCACTCTGACTTCGGAAACTGCCGCATGACCGTGTCCCACCCCCTGCTCCCCACCCTGTCCGACATCGAGGCCGCCGCCCAGGTCGTCTATCGCGACTTCGCGCCCACGCCGCAGTACCGCTGGGGCCTGCTCGGCGAGCGGCTGGGCACCGAGTGCTGGCTCAAGCACGAGAACCACACGCCCGTGGGCGCCTTCAAGATCCGGGGCGGCCTGACCTACTTCGACCAGTTGGCCCAGCACGGCGCGCTGCCGCGCGAGGTGATCTGCGCCACGCGCGGCAACCACGGCCAGAGCATCGGCTGGGCCGCGCGCGCCCATGGCGTGGCCTGCACCATCGTCGTGCCGCACGGCAATTCGTTTGAGAAGAACGCGGCGATGCGCGCCCTGGGCGTGACGCTGATCGTGTACGGCAGCGACTTCCAGGAAGCGCGCGAGCATGCCATTCAACTCGCCGCCGAGCGCGGCGCGCACATGGTGCCCAGCTTCCACTTCGACCTGCTGCGCGGCGTAAGCACGTACTGGTGGGAATTTCTGCGCGCCGTGCCGCAGCTCCAGGTGGCCTACGTGCCCATCGGCCAGGGCTCGGGCGCGTGCTCGGCCATCGCAGCCAAGCTGGCGCTGGGGCATGGCGTGCGCATCGTGGGCGTGGTCAGCAGCCATGCCCCCACGTATGCCGACTCGGTAGCAGCGGGCCGCGTGGTGGAGTCTCCCGTGACCACGCGCCTGGCCGACGGCATGGCCTGCCGCGTGGCCGACGCGCAGGCGCTGGCGATCATCGCGCCGCACATCGACCACATCGTGCAGGTGAGCGACGCCGAGGTGGCCGCCGCCATGCGCGCCCTGTTCACCGACACCCACAACGTGGCCGAGGGCGCGGGCGCCGCCGCCTTCGCCGCCGCGATGCAGGAGAAGGACCGCCTGCGCGGCCAGTGCGTGGGCCTGGCGTTGACCGGGGGCAATGTGGACGCCCCCGTGTTCAGCGAAGTCCTGGGCGCTTAATTGGCCAGGATGAGCTGCGCGATCACCCCCGTGGCGATCGCCACGAGCAGGTAGTCCGAGCCGTTCTGCACCCAGTAGTAGCCGCGCGGCGGGGGCGACAGGTGGTGGGCGCGCCAGTCGTTCACCACGTAGTGGCGCGTGCGGTACTGGGGCGGCACGCGGCCGCCGCGGTACCAGTTGTGGTCCGGCCCCGCGCCGCGCCCGGCCTGCACGTTCGGACTGTCATGGCGGTGTTGCGGGCCGTGCGCCTGGTGCCTGGGCGCCTGCTGCGTCGCGTGGCGGCCCGGCTGGCGGTCGTTGCGCTGGCCGGGGTAGTCGTTGGGTTGCGCCAGGACCAGCGTCGAGCTGGCCAGCAACGCGGCGGCCACGGCGGCTGCGGTGGTGCGGCGGAGTGTCTGTTGTTGTCGCATGGTTCTCTCCTTTCAGGTAATGCCATTTGGCAGCGCCATTCTAGGAACGGCCTGTGTCGCGCCATGTCGGAAATGTGCCCGTCCGGTGGACCTTGCAACCCCATGTAACCGTCGCTGCGGCGACAGCCCACGCCGGGGACGCTGCCCACAATGGCCGCCATGGGAACCCTCTACCTCGTGCGCCACGGCCAGGCCTCGTTTGGCGCGGATGACTATGACCAGCTGAGCCCGCGCGGCCGCGAGCAGGCTGTGCGCCTGGGCGAGTACTGGCGCGCGCGGGGGCTGGCGTTCGACGCGGTCATCACCGGCACGCTGCGGCGCCACGTGCAGACGCTGGAAGGCATCGCCCAGGGCCTGGGCGCCGCGCCCGAGGCGCTGCAAATGCCGGGCCTCAACGAGTACGACAGCCATGCGCTGATCGCGGCCATCCACCCCCAGCCGCTGGGCCCCGCCGACACGCCCGAGCGCTACCGCCAGCACTTTCGCATCCTGTGCGACGCGCTGGCGCAATGGATGGCCGGGGTCATCAGCCCGCAGGGCATGCCGAGCTGGGACGAGTTCTCGGGCGGCGTGCGCGCGGCGCTGGACCACGTGCGCCAGCACCACGCCGGGCAGAACGTGCTGTTGGTGAGCAGCGGCGGGCCCATCTCTGCGGCCGTGGGCCTGGTGCTGTCCACCCCGCCCGAGGTGACGATCGCGCTGAACATGCGCATCCGCAACAGCGCGGTGACGGAGTTCAGCATCAGCCCCAAACGCCTGATGCTGCAGACCTTCAACACGCTGCCGCACCTGGACGGGGCGGAGTACGCGCAGTGGATCACGCACGCTTGAACGGGCGTTTACTCCTGAATCAATAGCTGCTTGCGCTTGCTGGATAAGCGCTAGAGGCCGATTTGGCTTATATTTTTTTGAGCATGTCCAGCGGCAGCGCATGGATCTCGCCCAGCAGCCGCGCCAGCGCCTCGCCCGCCGCCTGCACCACGGCGCGGCCCTTGTCCGCCGTGGCCGCCGCCGCGTTGCCCACGGCGCCATCCGGGTGGTAGTCCTGCATGGCCCAGCCCAGCTTGGCGCTCTTGCCGTTGCCCAGGATGGCGTGGCGCTCGGCCCGGTCCTGCGCGCTGGAGCGCCAGTCGCGCGCATGCTCCATGCGCACGGTGGCGGGTGCGAGGTGCAGCATCATCGACGTTTCGACCTCGCCGCCGTGGATGCCGAAGCGGTGCTCCTGGGCGCTGAAGCTGCCCGCCACCGCGTCGGGCAGCGGCAGGCTGAACCAGCTTGCGCTATAGACGATCAGCCCGCAGCGCTGGCGCAGTTCGCGCGCCACGATGTCCATGGCGCCGACGTTGCCGCCATGGCCGTTGAAGAGCAGCAGCTTCCTGACGCCCGCGCGCGCCACGCAGTCGCCCAGCTCGGTCCACAGCGCCAACAGCGTGGCGGGCGACAGCGTGAGGGTGCCAGGGTAGGCCAGGTGCTCGGTGGACAGGCCCACGTTCTGCGGCGGCAGGAACAGCGCGGGCAGTTCGGGCGGCAGCAGGGGCAATGCGGCGTCGATCACGCCTTGCAGCAGCGTCGCATCGACCGACAGCGGCAGGTGCGGGCCGTGCTGCTCCACGGCGGCCACGGGCAGCACGGCAACAGTCTGCGCGGCCTGGCCGCTGGCCTGCATGTGCGCGAAGTCGCGCGCCGAGAGGTCGGACCACAAGCGCGAGGGCAAGAAGGATGTCATGCCCGCCATGGTAGTCGGAGCTTTCATCCACATGCCTTGCGCCATAAACGTTAACAAATCTGGCAGCGGCGCCCGGCGCGCTGCACGGACAATAGGGCGGCGCATCACTCCCGCCTGTCGCCATGCCTTCCATTCCTGAATATCTCCGCCAGCACCGCTGGCTGCGCATCGCCGCCCGCGCCCTGGCGGCCCTGGTCGTACTCTGGCTGCTGCTGTGGCTGGCCCTGCCGCCGCTGCTCAAGGGCCCGCTGCAGCGCGCCGCCAGCGAGCAGCTGGGCCGCGCCGTCACCGTGGGCGCGATCGACTTCAAGCCCTGGACGCTGGAGCTGGCCCTGACCGACGTGGCCGTGGCGGGCGCCGGCGACGGCGCGCCGCCGCAGCTCACCATTGGCCGCATCTATGCCGATGGCGAGCTGCAGTCGCTGCTGCGCCTCGCGCCCGTGGTGGATGCGCTGACGGTGGAAAACCCCGCGCTGCGCGTGACGCACCTGGGCGATGGCCGCTATGACGTGGACGACATCATCGCCAAGGTCACCGCGCCGCCCCCCGAGCCCAAGCCAGACACCGGCCCCGCGCGGCTGGCGCTGTACAACCTGGCGCTGACGGGCGGCACGGTCGATTTCACCGACCAGGCCGTGGGCCGCACGCACGAGGTGCGCGACCTCACGCTCAAGGTGCCCTTCATCAGCACGCTGTCGTCGCAGCGCGAGATCAAGGTCGAGCCGCAGCTGGCTTTCGCGCTCAACGGCAGCCGGTTCGATTCGTCCGCCGCAGGCACGCCGTTTGCGCAGACCAGCCGCGCCGAGGCCAACATCCGCTGGGACGGCGTGGACCTGGCCCCCTACCTGGGCTACCTGCCCGCCAGCCTGCCCGTCAAGCTGCAAAGCGCCACGCTGGGCGTGGACGTGAAGATCGCCTTCGAGCAGACCCCGCGCGTGGCCGTCAAGCTGACCGGCACGGCGGATGCGCACAAGGTGAAGATCGCCGACCGCCAGGGCGCCGACCTGCTGGCCTACGACAAGCTGCACGTCGCCCTGGCCGACGTGCGCCCGCTGGAGCAGGTCATTCACCTGGGCAGCGTGGAGCTGACCGCACCGGCGCTGACGGTCACGCGCGACGCTGCGGGCCAGATCAACCTGGCGCAACTGGCGCCGCCGCCGCCAAAAACCCCGCCCGATGCCGCCGCCAAGCCCTCCCCCGCCTGGGACGTGCAGGTGGCCCACGCCGCCGTGCGCGGCGGCACCGTGCGCTGGGCCGACGCCGGCACGCGCCCCGCCGCCGCGCTGCAGGCCACCGACGTGACGCTGGACGTGCGCGACGTGGCCCTGCCGCTGGACAAGCCCTTCGGCTTCGAGGGCGGGCTGAAGCTGCAGGACGGCACGCTGCGCTTCACCGGCGAAGCCACGGCGCAAAAGGCCCAGGTGCGCGCATCCGTGCAGGCGCTGGCGCTGCAACTGGCCGCGCCCTACCTGGCGCAGGCGCTGGAGCCCGCCGTGTCCGGCCAGTTGACCGGCGACCTGGGCGTGCAGTGGGAAGCCCCCACGCAGAAAAACGCCACGGGCGTCACCCTCACCGCCGGGCCGCTGGCGCTGGAGCAACTGGCCGTCCAGCAGGGCAAGACCACCCTCGCCAGCCTGGACAAGCTGGCCGTGGACGGCGTGCAGGTGCCGCTGGACAGCCGCACGGCCACGCTGGCCAAGCTGGCGCTCACCAAGCCGCAGGCTGCGGTGGAGCGCGGCGCCGATGGCCGCTGGATGTTCGAGCGCTGGATGAAGAAAACCGCCGACAGCACCGCCCCCGCCAGCCATGCCCCGCCCTGGAAGCTGCGCGTGGCCGACTTCACCCTGGACGGCGGCGCCATCGCCTACGCCGACAACGCCCAGCCCCGCCCCGTGGCGCTGGACATCGCCACCCTGAGCATCGCCGCGCAAAACGTCGCCAGCGACGGCGCCAAGCCCCAGCCGGTCAAGCTGTCGGCGCGCGTCACCGACCCCAAGGCGGGCAAGGGCCGCGAGCCCGGCCACGTGGTCTATCAAGGCACGCTCGCGCCCCAGCCGCTGGCGGTGGAAGGCCGCGTCAACGCCACCCGGCTGCCGCTGCACGCGCTGGACGGCTACATCGCCAGCGCGCTGTCGCTGCAACTGCTGCGCGCCGACGCGGGCTTTCGCGGGCAGGTGGCGTTTGCACAGAACGACAAGGGCACGACCCTGCGCCTGACGGGCGACGCGGCGGTGGAAGACCTGAAAGCCAACAGCACCGCCGCCTACACCCCCAAGACCGAGGCCCAGGTGGGCGAGGAGCTGCTGTCCTGGAAGAGCCTGAACCTGCGCGGCATCGCAGTCGCCACGGCCCCCGGCGCCGCGCCGCGCGTGGAAGTGGCCGAGACGGCGCTGGCCGATTTCTTCGCCCGCATCACCGTCAACGAGGCGGGCCGCATCAACCTGGCCGACCTTGCCAAGACGCCCGCCGAGGCGCAGGCGGCCAATGCGGCGGCGGCCCAGCCAGCCGCCAGCGCGCCACACACGCCAGCGTCCGCCCCCGCATCCGCCCCCGCCGTGGCCCCGCAGGCCGACCCGCTCGCGCCCGTGGTGCGCTTCGGCCCCGTCAGCCTGGTCAATGGCCGCGTCGCGTTCTCCGACTACTTCATCAAGCCCAACTACTCGGCCGACCTGTCGGAGCTGACCGGCAAACTCAGCGCCTTCTCGTCCGAAGCCCCCGGCGGCGAGCCCCAGCTGGCCGACCTGGAACTGCGCGGCAAGGCCGAGGGCACGGCCTCGCTGGAGGTGACGGGCAAGCTCAACCCCCTGGCCAAGCCGCTGGCGCTGGACATCACCGGCAAGGTGCGCGACCTGGAGCTGCCGCCGCTGTCGCCCTACACCGTCAAGTACGCGGGCCACGGCATCGAGCGCGGCAAGCTCAGCATGGACGTGAACTACAAGGTGCTGCCCAATGGCCAGCTCACCGCCAGCAACCGGCTGGTGCTCAACCAGCTGACCTTCGGCGAGCCCGTGCAGGGCGCGCCCAACAGCCTGCCCGTCAAGCTGGCCGTGGCGCTGCTGGCCGACCGCAACGGCGTGATCGACCTGGACTTGCCCATCAGCGGCTCGCTCAACGACCCGCAGTTCCGGCTGGCGCCCGTCATCTTCAGGATCATCGGCAACATCATCACCAAGGCCATCACCGCGCCGTTCAGCCTGCTCGCCGGTGCGCTGGGCGGCGGCGACGGCGAGATGAGCCACGTGGCCTTCGCGCCCGGCAGCGCGGCGCTCACGCCCGAGGCGCGGCAGAACCTCGCCAAAGTGGTGAAGGCGTTGAACGACCGCCCCGCGCTCAAGATCACCGTGACCGGCATGGCCAGCCTGCCCGCCGAGCGCGAAGGCATGCAGCGCGAGCGCCTGGCGCAACTGGTGCTGGCCGAAAAGCGCCGCGCCAGCCCGGATGCCGCCGCCGTGTCCGCCGACGAATACCCCGCCCTGCTCAAGGCCGCCTACCGCCGCGCCGACATCACCAAGCCGCGCAACCTGGTCGGCATGGCCAAGGACATTTCCGTGCCCGAGATGGAAGCCCTGCTGCTGGCCCACCTGGCCGCCACCGAGGCCCAGGCCGCCGAGCTGGCGCAGGAGCGCGGCCAGGCCGTGCGCGCCTACCTGCTGGAGCAGAAGCTGCCCGCCGAGCGCCTGTTCGTCGCCGCGCCCAAGGCGGGCGCGCAGGCCGAAAAGTGGACGCCGCGCGCAGAATTGAGCTTGGGAACGCAATAGCCGCCTTGCGCAATTTATCTGGAACTACAATAAATTCATGCGGATCGAATTCGACGAAGCCAAGCGCGCCATCACCTTGCAAGAGCGCGGCCTGGACTTCGCCGATGCCGGGGCGGTGTTCACGGAGGCCAGCATCACGTTCCCCGACCAGCGCCACGACTATGGTGAAGCGCGCTTCAACACAGTTGGCATGCTGCAAGGGCGCATGGTGGTTGTGACCTGGACGCCGCGCGGCGCGGCCCGCCGCATCATCAGCATGAGGAAAGCCAATGAACGCGAACAAACACGCTTCCAAACCCTGGGTTGACCCGGACGACGCGCCCGACCTGAGCGAGGCTGATTGGAGCACCGCCACCTGGCACATTGGCGAGCGCGAGGTCAGCGCCGCCGAAGGCATGGCCGCCTTTGCCGCCCAGGTGCGGCGCGGGCGGCCCGCAGGCAGCACCAAGGCAGACGCCAAGCAGGCGGTGACGATTCGCTACAGCCCCGACGTGCTGGACGCCTTTCGCGCCAGCGGGCCTGGCTGGCAGGCACGCATGAACGACGCGCTGCGCGACTGGCTGCGCTCGCATTCGCCCGCCTGAGTCGCCAAGGGGGCAAAGGCAGCCCCTGGAACCAATGCCAGCCGCCCCGCTCCCACACTGCGACCATGCCCCACCGCCCGCTGCCCCGCCTCCTGATCACTCTGTTTTTGATAGCTGCCAGCGCTTTGCTGACAAGCGCTAGAGCCCAATTTCCCTCAAAATCCGCAGCGGCAGACACCAGCGTCATCACCACCCCCTACGTGCGCGCCGAGCTCGTCGCCCACGCGCCCCAGGGCGTGGCGCCCGGCCAGCCGCTGTGGCTGGGCCTGCAGATCACGCACCAGCCCGGGTGGCACACCTACTGGAAGAACTCCGGCGACTCCGGCCTGCCCACCGAGCTGGCGTGGCAGCTCCCGCCCGGGCTGGACGCGGGCGAGATCGCCTGGCCCCTGCCGCGCAAGATCCCCATCGGCACGCTGGCGAACTACGGTTACGAGGGCACGGTGCTGCTGCCCGTGCCGGTCGCGGTGGCCAGCACCTTCGCGCCCGGCCCGCTGGCGCAGGAGGCCGCCATCCGCCTGCGCGCCGCGTGGCTGGTGTGCCGCGAGGAGTGCATCCCCGAAGAAGGCGACTTCACGCTGCCGCTGCCCATCCGCAGCACCACGGCGCTCCACGGCGCGGCCTTCGACGCCGCCTGGGCGGCCCAGCCCCGACCCGTGGCGGCGTCAGAAACAGGTGAGGGCAGCCAGGCCCGCATCGCGGACGGCAACACGCTGCACGTCAGCGTGCGCGGCCTGCCCGAGGCGCTGCGCGGCCAGACGCTGGAGCTGTTCCCCGAAACCGCCGAGGTCATCGAGAACGCCGCACAGTGGACGCAGGCGTGGGACGGCGGCACGTGGACGGGCCGCGTGCCCCTGTCGGCCCAGCGCAGCGCCAGCCCCGGCGTGCTGCCCGTGGTGCTGGCCGGGCCGGACCGGGTGGGCTACCGGGCCGAGTTGAAGGTGCTGGGCGACTGGCCGCAGGGCGCAACGGCGGCCAGCGTGTCCCCCGCGCTGCAAGCGGCGCTGCAAGCCAATGCCGCCCGGGCTGCCGCGCCGCAGGCGGCCTCGCCGCTCGGCCTCGCCGCCGCGCTGCTGGGCGCATTGCTGGGCGGGTTGGTGCTCAACCTCATGCCCTGCGTCTTCCCCGTGCTCGCCATCAAGGTCGTCGGCTTCACCCGCCACGCACAAGACCGCCGTGCCCATCGCCTGAGCGGCATGGCCTACACGGCGGGCGTGGTGCTGTCGTTCTTGCTGCTGGGCGCGCTCATGCTCGGCCTGCGCGCGGCGGGCGAGGCCGTGGGCTGGGGCTTCCAGTTGCAATCGCCCGCCGTGGTGGCGGGGCTGGCGGCGCTGTTCACGCTGATCGGCCTCAACCTCGCGGGCGTGTTCGAGTTCGTACACGTGCTGCCCTCGTCCGTCGCCAGCCTGCAGGCGCGCCACCCCGTGGCCGATTCCTTTCTGACCGGCGTGCTGGCCGTGGCCGTGGCATCGCCCTGCACGGCGCCGTTCATGGGCGCGTCGCTGGGCCTCACGGCCACGCTGCCCGCCGCGCAGGCGCTGGCCGTGTTCGCGGCGCTGGGCCTGGGCCTGGCCCTGCCCTACCTGGCCGCGAGCTTCGTCCCCGCCGTGGCGCGGGCCCTGCCCCGGCCCGGCGCGTGGATGGACACCTTGCGCAAGTTCATGGCCTTCCCCATGTTCGCCACCGTGGCCTGGCTGGTGTGGGTGCTGGGCCAGCAAAGCGGCATCGACGGCGCGGGCGCGCTGCTGGCGCTGCTGGTGCTGCTGGCGATGTGTGCCTGGGCGCTGGCGCTGCCCGGGCGGGCGCGCGCGGTGATTGCTCCGCTTTCGATAGCTGCTGCCGCCTATCTAGCCTTTGTTTTGATGCCAAACATCATTGAAACCAAGGAACGACAGGCGCAACCAGCTACTGTTTCAGGAGCATGGCAGCCCTGGAGCGAAGACCTGCCCCCGCAGCTGCTGGCCCAGGGTCGCCCGGTGTTCGTGGACTTCACCGCCGCGTGGTGCGTGACCTGCCAGTACAACAAGAAGACCACCCTGTCCAACGCCGACGTGCTGGCTGACTTCGCTGCCCGCAACGTCGCCCTGCTGCGCGCCGACTGGACGCGCCGCGACCCGGCCATCACCGCCGCCCTGGCCCGGCTGGGACGCAGCGGCGTGCCCGTCTATGTGCTCTACAGCGCGGGCAAGCCCCCCGTGGTGCTGACCGAGATCATCGGCGTGGACGAAGTGCGCGCGGCGATCGCGCGCTTGTAGCCCTCTCAGAACCGGTACTTCAGCTGGACCGCCACCCTGCGCGGCTCGCCGTACAGGTAGGTGCCGGAGCCGGTGCCGTCGTAGTATTTCTTGTCCAGCAGGTTGTACACGTTGACCTGCACCGACAGCGGCTTGCTGATCTGGTAGCGCGCCATCAGCCCCACGGTCGCGAAGGCGGACTGGCCGACGTTCTCCCGCGCGCCGGTCACCGGGTTGGCGCGCCAGTCGGGCATGTCGTTCTGCCAGTCCACGCCGCCGCCGACGCTCAGGCCGCTCAGGGCGCCGTCGAACTGGTACTTGGTGTACAGCTTGAGCATGCGCGTGGGGTTCTGGTTCTGCACGGGCTGGCCCTCGTGGTCCTTGGCGGAGAACGCCGTCCAGCCCAGGCTCACGTCCCAGCGCGGGCGGATGCTGCCCGTGACTTCCAGCTCGTAGCCCTGGGACTTGACGCCCCTCACGGCACGGTAGGCCGGATCGGCGGTGCCGGGCACCATGGCGTCGCCGTCGAGCACGCCATAGTTGTCCTGTTCGATGCGGAACACCGCCAGCGCGGCATTGAGCGCGCCGTCGAAGAACTCGGACTTCAGGCCCGCCTCGTAGCTGTGGCCTTGCAGCGGGGCGAGGTAGCCGCCCGTGGCGGTGCGCAGGTTCTGCGGCTTGAAGATGCTGGTGTAGCCCGCATAGGCGGTCAGCCAGGCATTGATGTCGTAGAGCGCGCCGACATAGGGCGTGAAAACGGCGGATTCGCCGTATTGCTCGGCGGTGCTCCAGGCGGTGGTTTCCGTGCGGCGCTGGTAGCGGCTCAGGCGGCCGCCGACGATCAGCTTGAACGGCTCGCTCAGGTTCAGCCGTGCGGCGCCATAGATGCCCGACTGGATTTCGCTGAAGGCCACGCCGGTGTAGCGCGCGCCGAAGACCGGCACCGGGTAGCTGCCGTTCCATTGGTTGAAGTCGCCGGGCGCGGCGGGTTCCTCCGCCGTGTCGTTGGCAAAGTCCCAGCGCATGCTGCTGCGCCAGTGCAGGGCGCCGACCGTCAGTTCATGCCGGCGCCCGAACAGCTCGAACGGGCCGCTGGCCTGCACGTTGAGCTGGGTCTGCGGCAGCACGCCGTCCCACCAGAAGGGAAAGGTGGTCATGCCCAGGCCCGTGGCGCGGTCCGGCGCGCCCTCCAGCCCCAGCACGCTGGCGACCTCGTAGGCGCGCTGGTGCTGGGCGCTGGCCTGGACCGACCACCCGCCGCCCAGACGATGGTCCAGCGCGGCGAACACGCTCTGCTGGCGGTTGTTCCAGTACGACCAGTTCGCCTGCGTGGTCTTGGAGCGGGGCCAGTCGGTGCGCGTGCCGTCGGCATACCAGGCGGGCAGGCCGAACCACAGGGGGCTCCTGCGGTCGTCGTGCTGGTCGCTGGCGCCGATGCTCAGGCGCGTGCGGTCGCCCAGGTCGGCATCGACGACGCCGTAGAAGGCCGTGGTGCGGCTGCGCTCCAGGTCCACGAAGCCGTCCTGGTCGCGGTAGCTGACCACCAGGCGGGCGCGCACCGAGCCGTCGGCGTTCAGCGGCGTGCTCAGGTCGGCCGTGCCGCCGCGGCGGTTCCACGAGCCCGCTTCCAGCGCCAGGCTGCCGGTGAACACCTTGCTGTCCGCGTGCTTTCGCACGAAGTTGACCGTCGCCGCCGGGTCGCCCGCGCCGGAGCGCAGGCCGGTGGCGCCGCGCACGATCTCGACGCGGTCGTACATCGCCGTGCTGGCGCTGTCGATGCCCAGGTCGATGTCCACGACCGTGGGCAGGCCGTCGATCTGGTAATTGCTGATGCCGAAGCCGCGCGCCGAGCCGCCCGCGCCGCGCACGCGGTCGTACATCCGGTACGAGACGCCCGGCGCGCTGCGGATCGTCTCGGCCAGCGAGGCCAGCGCCTGGTCCTCGATGCGCTCCTGCGTGATGACGCTGACCGACTGCGGCGTTTCGCGCGCCGACAGGTCCAGCCCCGTGGCCGTGCTGGCGCTGCGCGCGGCGTAGCTGCCGGAGCCCTCGGTCACGCCGCCGCGCACGGCATCGGCCGTCACCCGCACCTCGCCCAGCGTGGCGGGCGCGGCGGAGCGCGCCTCGGGGACGGCGCGCAGCACGTACACGCCGGGGGTGCGCGCCTCGGCCTCCAGCCCCGTGCCCGCCAGCAGCCGGGCCAGCCCTTCGCGCACGCCGAAGCGCCCCTGCAGGCCGGGGCTGCTGCGGCCCTGCACCAGGGGCTGGGGCATGTTCAGGCTGATGCCCGCCTCGGTGGCGAAGCGCGCCAGCGCATCCTGGAGCGGGCCGGGGGCGATGCGGTATTCCTGCTGCGCTTCGGGCGCGGGCGCGGCAGGGGCGGGCTGTGCCTGCGCGGCGGCTGCGGCGCAGGCCAGGGACAGCAGGGCGGCGCGGGCCGCATGGGAAAGGACGTGGTGATGGCGGCGGGCCATGGAAGGGGTCTCCTGAGGATGGTTGAAATCGGGGTTTCCTCAGGCTTCACACGCGGGGCGCGTGAAAGGGACAGGCCAACGGCAAAAACCAGGGAGCCTCTGCACGAATCGAGCGGCAAGCGTGCGCTGCGGATCGGGATGGGCTGCTAGGCGCAAAGCGCAGCAATAGCCGTAGCTATTGCGAGCATTTGCAACGACGCAGACCGCCCGAGTCCGCAGATGCACGCGGCGCGACGATTCGTGCAGAG
>NZ_JASGDA010000025.1:0-7748 GCF_047607405.1 Acidovorax sp.
CCCCCACAGCGCCGGGCCGAAGGGCTCGGACGGTGCGCCACCGCCACCACGGCCCCCGCGCGCGCCGCCGTGGCCTGCGCCAGCGCGGGCAGCACCAGCGGCCATTCGTGCCGCCCGGCCAGGGGCTGCAAGACCTCGGTCAGCGCGCCCAGCGGCCAGCCCCCGCCGGGCAGTTGCGCATCCAGCAGCGCATGCCCCGTGGGCTGCGCCTGCCGTTGGGCTGCGCCCAGCTCGTGCGCGTGCCAGACGCCGGGGACGGCGAAGGGCAGGATGAGGGAAGGCAGCGCGGGCATGGAGCGGGCTTGAAAATACTGTAAATATAGCCAGTATTTTCAAGCCATGCAAAGCCATGGCTTTTCATCAAGAAATACAAGCAAAAACAGCCTCTAGCGCTTATTGGGCAAGCACTGTCAGCTATCAATTCAGGAGTATTTGACTGCCAACCCTACAGCGCGCCCGCGACCCAGTCGCACCAATCCGCCACCGCCGCATCGCCAGGCGTAGCCCGCTCGGCCAACTGCGGCCAGCGGCGCTGGCAGGTGTTCAGAATGCCCTGGATCTGCCACAGCGCCTCGCGCCCCGGCCTTGTCCATTGGAACAGGCATTGCGCCTGCATCAAGCGATCAGCGTCACGCCCGTCTTGGACTGCAGTTCGTCGAAGCTGACGCCCGGCGCCAGTTCGACCACCTTCAGGCCCTGGGGCGTCACGTCCAGCACGCCCAGGTCGGTGATGATGCGGTCCACCACGCCCACGCCGGTCAGCGGCAGCGTGCACTGGGGCAGGATCTTCAGGTCGATCGTGCCGTCCTTCTTCTTGGCGACATGCTCCATCAGCACGATGACGCGCTTGACGCCGGCCACCAGGTCCATCGCGCCGCCCATGCCCTTGACCATCTTGCCGGGGATCATCCAGTTGGCCAGGTCGCCCTTCTCGCTGACCTGCATGGCGCCCAGGATGCTGAGGTTGATCTTGCCGCCGCGGATCATGGCGAAGCTCTGGTCGCTGCCGAAGATCGACGAGCCGGGCAGCGTGGTCACCGTCTGCTTGCCGGCGTTGATGAGGTCGGCGTTGACCTGGTCCTCGGTCGGGAACGGGCCGATGCCCAGCATGCCGTTCTCGGACTGCAGCCACACCTCCTTGGCGCCGGTGTGGTTGGCCACCAGGGTGGGGATGCCGATGCCGAGGTTGACGTAGAAGCCGTCTTGCAGTTCTTGCGCCGCGCGCGCGGCCATCTGGTCTTGGGTCCAGGGCATGTTCAGGCTCCTTTGGTTTCAGTGATCGTGCGCTTCTCGATGCGCTTCTCGGGGTTGGCGTTCAGCACGATGCGGTGTACGTAGATGCCGGGCAGGTGAACGTCGTCGGGCGCGATCTCGCCCACTTCCACGATCTTCTCCACCTCCACGATGCAGACCTTGCCTGCCGTGGCAGCCGCTGGGTTGAAGTTGCGCGCCGTGAGGTTGAAGCGCAGGTTGCCGCTCTTGTCGGCCACGTCGGCCTTGACCAGGGCCACGTCGGGCACCAGGGAGCGTTCCATCACATAGGTCTCGCCGTCGAACTCGCGCAGTTCCTTGCCCTCGGCCACCATGGTGCCCACGCCGGTCCTGGTGAAGAAGGCCGGGATGCCCGCGCCGCCCGCGCGCAGCTTCTCGGCCAGCGTGCCCTGGGGGGTGAACTCCAGCGCCAGCTCGCCCGCCAGGTACTGGCGCTCGAACTCCTTGTTCTCGCCCACGTAGCTGGCGATCATCTTCTTGATCTGGCGCGTTTCCAGCAGCTTGCCCAGGCCGAAGCCGTCCACGCCGGCGTTGTTGGAGATGCAGGTCAGGTTCCTGACGCCGCTGTCCTTGAGCGCCTCGATCAGCGCCTCGGGGATGCCGCACAGGCCGAAGCCGCCCACGGCGATGAGCTGGCCGTCTGCCACCACGCCCTGGAGGGCCTCGGCGGCGGAGGGGAATATCTTGTTCACCACGATCTCCTTTGCGAATTGGGATGCGTCACGATACTACGTATCCAAGGAGATCGGTCGCGCGCGACTCATGCGCAAGTACAACGCATCCACCGCCGCCGATCTGGTGCAGAGGCTGCTGGTGGGAAGCTGCCCCACCAGCGCCGCCCGCGCCGACTTACCGCAGGTCAAAGCGGTCGAGGTTCATCACCTTGACCCACGCAGCCACGAAGTCGCGCACGAAGACTGGGCCCGCATCGCTGCTGCCATAGACCTCGGCCAAGGCGCGCAGCTGCGAGTTGGAGCCGAAGACCAGGTCGGCCACGGTGCCCGTCCACCTGGGCGCACCGCTGGCACGGTCCACGCCTTCCAGCACGCCTGCCGTGGCCGACTGGCGCCATTGCGTGCGCATGTCGAGCAGGTTGACGAAGAAGTCGTTGGTCAGCGCGCCGGGGCGCTGGGTGAACACGCCGTGCGCGGTGCCGCCCACGTTCGCGCCCAGCACGCGCAGGCCGCCGACCAGCACGGTCATTTCAGGGGCCGTGAGCGTGAGCTGGTTGGAGCGGTCCACCAGCAGCTCGGCCACCGCGCCCTCCAGGCCGGGGCGCACGTAGTTGCGAAAGCCGTCGGCCACCGGCTCCATGACGGCGAACGAGGCTACGTCGGTCTGCTCTTGCGAGGCGTCCATGCGGCCCGGGGCGAAGGGCACGGTGACGGTGTGGCCTGCCTTGGCAGCGGCGGCTTCGATGGCCGCGCCGCCTGCCAGCACGATCAGGTCGGCGAGCGAGATTTTCTTGGCGCCGCCCGCGTTGAATTCGGCCTGGATGGCTTCAAGTGCCTTCAGCACGCGCGCCAGCTGCTCGGGCTGGTTCACGGCCCAGTCCTTCTGCGGCGCGAGGCGGATGCGCGCGCCGTTGGCGCCGCCGCGCTTGTCGCCGCCCCGGAAGGTGCTGGCCGAGGCCCAGGCCGTGGCCACCAGTTCCGCCGTTGTCAGGCCCGAGGCAAGCACCTTGGCCTTGAGAGCGGCGATGTCCTGCGCGTCCACCAGCGGGTGGTTCACTGCGGGGATGGGGTCTTGCCAGATCAGCTCCTCGGCGGGCACTTCGGGGCCCAGGTAGCGGGCGCGCGGCCCCATGTCGCGGTGGGTGAGCTTGAACCAGGCGCGGGCGAAGGCGTCGGCAAACACCTGCGGGTTCTCCAGAAAGCGGCGCGAGATCTTCTCGTAGGCCGGGTCGAACCGCAGCGACAGGTCGGTCGTTAGCATGGTGGGCCGGTGCTTCCTGGCCGGGTCGTGCGCGTCGGGGATGATGGCCTCGGCGCCCTTGGCCACCCACTGGTGCGCGCCTGCGGGGCTCTTGGTCAGCTCCCATTCGAAGCCGAACAGGTTCTCGAAGAAATTGTTGCTCCACTGTGTGGGCGATGTGGTCCAGGTCACCTCCAGGCCGCTGGTGATGGCGTCGCCGCCCTTGCCGCTGCCGTGGCGGCTGGCCCAGCCCAGGCCCTGCGCCTCGATGCCCGCGCCCTCGGGGTCGACACCCACCAGGGCCGCGTCGCCCGCGCCGTGCGTCTTGCCGAAGGTGTGGCCGCCCGCGATCAGGGCCACGGTTTCCTCGTCGTCCATCGCCATGCGCGCGAAGGTGTCGCGGATGTCGCGCGCGGCGGCGATGGGGTCGGGGTTGCCGCCCGGGCCTTCGGGGTTGACGTAGATCAGGCCCATCTGCACGGCGGCCAGGGGCGTCTCCAGGTTGCGGTCGCCGCTGTAGCGCTTGTCGTCGGCCAGCCAGGTGGTTTCGGAGCCCCAATAGACGTTCTCGTCCGGCTCCCACACGTCGGGGCGACCGCCCGCGAAGCCGAAGGTCTTGAAGCCCATGGATTCGAGCGCGACGTTGCCGGTCAGGATCATCAGGTCGGCCCACGAGATCTTGCGCCCGTACTTCTGCTTGATGGGCCAGAGCAGGCGGCGCGCCTTGTCCAGATTGGCGTTGTCGGGCCAGCTGTTGAGCGGCGCAAAGCGCTGCTGCCCCGCCCCAGCGCCGCCGCGCCCGTCGGCCAGGCGGTAGGTGCCCGCACTGTGCCAGGCCATGCGCACGAACAGCGGGCCGTAGTGGCCGAAGTCGGCCGGCCACCAGTCCTGCGAATCGGTCATCAGCGCGCGCAGGTCGGCCTTGACCGCAGCCAGGTCAAGGCTCTTGAATTCCTCGGCGTAGTCAAAGCCCTCGCCCATGGGGTCGAGCAGCGGGGAGTTCTGGTTGAGCGGGCGCAGGTTGAGCTGGTTGGGCCACCAGTCGGCGTTGCGGGTGCCTTTGCTGACTGCCGCAGTGTGTCCGAAGGGGCATTTGGCTTCTGTCGTCATGGGGAACTCCTTGTGGAACGGTCGATGAAACTGCTGTGCCACGGATGTTAGGAATTCCCTATGAGTATGTGAATTCAATTAATTACATACCCTTCATAGCCAAACTCGATTAACTATGATTTTGATAGCTTCAGGTGCATGCTGAATAAGCGCCAGCGGTCGATTTGACCCTATGCCAGCCTACACGGCGAACCCGTCGCCCACCGCGCCTTGCCCATGCAATACACGCTGTATGCCATCGAGAGTCTCCTCTTTGACTCTTAAAAAAGAACGACCGTTCTTTTTGTGCCATTCCTGAATACAATCGCCCCATTATCAAACGCCCGATGAGACGCCCACCATGACCAACGAAGAGATCCTCAGCGCATACGGCCCCCGCGAATCCATGGAATACGACGTGGTCATCGTGGGCGGCGGCCCCGCGGGCCTGTCCACCGCCATCCGCCTGAAACAACTGGCGGCAGAGAAAGGCCAGGACGTGTCGGTGGTGGTGCTCGAAAAAGGCTCCGAGCCCGGCGCGCACATCCTCTCGGGCGCCATCATGGACCCCAAGGCGCTGACCGAACTCATCCCCGACTGGAAGGCCAAGGGCGCGCCGCTCAAGCAGCCGGTCACCGACGACGCCTACATCTTCCTCAGCGAAAAGTCCGGCTTTCGCGTGCCCAACCCGCTACTGCCGCCCTTCGCGCAGAACCACGGCAACTACATCGTGCGCCTGGGCGACGTGACCAAGTGGCTGGGCGAGCAGGCCGAGGCGCTGGGCGTGGAAATCTTCCCCGGCTTCGCTGCCGCCGAGGTGCTCTACAACGAAGACGGCTCGGTGAAGGGCGTTGCGACCGGCAACCTGGGGCTGGGCAAGGACGGCGAGCCCACCGAGAACTTCCAGCTCGGCATGGAACTGCTGGGCAAGTACACCGTGTTCGCCGAAGGCGCGCGTGGCCACCTGGGCAAGCAACTCATCGCCCGCTACCACCTGGACGCAGGCTGCGACCCGCAGAGCTTCGGCATCGGCATCAAGGAGCTGTGGGAGATCGACCCCAAGCGCCACCAGCCCGGCTTCGTCATGCACACCGCTGGCTGGCCCATGCAGAACGACACCTACGGCGGCGCCTTCCTGTACCACCTGGACGACAACAAGGTCGCCCTGGGCTTCGTCACCGGCCTGGGCTACCAGAACCCGTACCTGAGCCCGTTCGAGGAATTCCAGCGCTGGAAGACGCACCCGAACGTGCGCTACTACTTCGAGAACGAGCAGGGCGAGATCACCGCCAAGCGCCTGTCCTACGGCGCGCGCGCCATCAACGCCAGCGGCATCAACGCCCTGCCCAAGACCATCTTCCCCGGCGGTGCGCTGGTGGGCTGCGACGCGGGCTTTCTGAACGTCAGCCGCATCAAGGGCAGCCACGCCGCCATCAAGACCGGCATGCTGGCGGCAGACGCCATCTACGACGCCGTGACCACTGGCCGCCAGCACGACGAACTGCGCGCCTACCCCGAGGCTTTCGAGAAGAGCTGGCTCTACACCGAGCTGAACAAGGACCGCAACTTCAAGAACTGGTTCAAGTACGGCCTCAGCGTGGGCACGGTGATGAACGCCTTCGAGCAATTCGTGCTGCGCGGCCACATCCCCTGGACGCTGCACCGCGACAAGCCGGACCATGCGTACCTGAAGCCCGCCGCAGAGTGCAAGCCCATCGTCTATCCCAAGCCGGACGGCAAGCTCACCTTCGACCGCCTCTCCAGCGTGTTCATCAGCAACACCAACCACGAGGAGAACCAGCCCGCGCACCTGACGCTCAAGGACGACAGCGTGCCGGTCAACGTCAACCTGGCCAAGTACGCGGGCCCCGAGGCGCGCTACTGCCCGGCAGGCGTGTACGAGTTCGTGCCCGACACCGCCAAGGGCGGCGACGCCCAGCGCCTGCAGATCAACGCGCAAAACTGCGTGCATTGCAAGACCTGCGACATCAAGGACCCCACGCAGAACATCGTGTGGGTGACGCCCGAGGGCGGCGGCGGGCCGAACTACTCGGGCATGTAAGCTATTGAATCAATAGCTGCTTGTGCTTTCTGGATAAGGGCTGCAGGCCGATTTGGCATTAAAAACCAGCCACCACCCGGTCGCGCCCCTGCGCCTTGGCCTGGTACAGGTGGCGGTCGGCCCCCACCACCAGGTCGGCTGTGGACATACCGGCCCGGGGCACGCAGCTGAAGGCGCCCACGCTGATGGTGACCCATTGCCCCGCCGTGGATGCGGGGTGGGGAATGCGCAGCGCGCGCACCGCCTCGCACAGCCGCTCGCCTAACTCCAGCGCGCCTGGCCCGTCGGTGCGCGGCAGGATGCAGGCGAACTCCTCGCCGCCGTAGCGCACGGCCAGGTCGTCCTGGCGCTGCATGTGCCGCGCGATGGCGGCGGCGACGCGCTGCAGGGCCTGGTCGCCCGCCGGGTGGCCGCAGCGGTCGTTGAACTGCTTGAAATGGTCCACGTCGATCATCAGCAGCCCCAGCGGCTGCCCGGCGGCCAGGTGCCGGCGCCATTCGTCCTGCAGGCCGCCGTCGAAGCTGCGGCGGTTGGCGATGCCGGTGAGTGCGTCGATCTGCGCGATGCGCTCCAGCTGCTGGCGCTGGCGCAGGCCCAGGAGCTGGTTGCGCACCCGCGCGCGCAGGATGGGCGGGCTGAACGGTTTGCTGATGTAGTCGATGGCGCCCAGGTTCAGGCCCAGCTCCTCGTCCGTCTCGTCGTTCAGCGCCGTGAGGAAGATGACCGTGATGCCCGCAGTCTCCGGGTCGGCCTTGAGGCGGCGGCAGACCTCGAAGCCGTCCATGCCCGGCATGCGCACGCCCAGCAGGATCAGGCCGGGCTGCTCGGCGCGGGCCAGGTGCAGGGCTTCCTCGCCATTGCCCGCGAGGATGGGGTGGCACAGGTCCTCGATCTCGGCGGCGGCGAACATCAGGTTGAGCGGCTGGTCGTCCACCAGCAGCACCTTGGGCCGCGAGTCCTCGCCGGGAAAGTCGTTCAGCCGTCTGCCGTGGTGGTGGTCCATGCCGCTATTTTATTTTTCGCCCGCCCCGAAACGCTGCTCCAGGGCCTGCACCGCCTGCGCGGACGCGGCGGCGATGTCCTGCAGTAGCAGGCGCGCGGCGGCCATGTCGCCCGCGCGCACGGCCTGCCGCAGGCCATGGCCCAGTTGCTCCAGGCGCTTGAAGCCCGCGTGGCCCGCCGTGCCGATGAGGTCGTGCGCCTGCTTGCGCAGCGCGTCCGTGGGCAGGTCGGCCTGGGCGGCGAGCCTGCGGGCCTGTTCGCCATGACGATGGCAGTCCGCTATGAGCATGCGCAGCATGGTGTCGAAGCGCGCGGGCGCCACCAGGCGCTGAAGCCGCTCCAGCAGGCGCGGGTCGAACGCCGGGCGGCCTTCCGGCGCGGCGGCGGCATCGGCGGGCGCCTCGGGCGG
>NZ_JASGDA010000026.1:0-5495 GCF_047607405.1 Acidovorax sp.
CCGCAGCCGCGCCCGTGGCGGCGGCCCGGCCTGGCGTGCCGGTGCGCTCCGGCCCGCTGCTGCCGCCCGCAGCGGCACCAGGCCCGACCGGCTTCGAGGACACCGAGATGCCCGCCCCCGACCTGAGCAGCACCCAGTACGGCGAGTTGAACTGAAGCAAAAGGCCCTCGTTCGAGGGCTTTTTTCACAGACAGCTTCTTCAAGACCGCTCGCGTTCCGCCACCCGCGTGGCGAGCGGCGCGGGCACGTAGTCCGGCGCGAACGCGCAGCCCTTGCCGAAGCGGGCCTCCATGGGCGCGCACTGGCGCGCAATGGCCTCGGGCGTGGGTTTGGCGGCATCGCCCTCGTCCACCCAGCGCAGCAGCGCGGCCAGCAGCGTGGGGTAGGTGGGGTCGCTCAGGTAGCTGTGCGTGTCGTGGCGCGTGAAGGTCTGCACCAGCCGCGCGCCGCTGCCGCCGCGCTCCATCGTGGCCTTGAACTGCGCATCCAGCTCGACGAAGGCCGTGGGGTCGCCGATGCCCTTGGCCGTGAGCACCGGCACCGGGATGCTGCCTTGCAGGTCGGCATCCTGCGCGAAACGCGCCACGGCCTCGGGGTCGGCGCGGTAGCGCAGCACGCCTGCGTTGAGCGCCGCGTCGTCCGGCGAGCCCTGATAGACCGCCCCCGCGTTGCCGAACGGGCTGGCGCCGCCCGTGCGGTGCTGCACCACGTCGCGAAAGTGAAAGGTGGCCCAGTTCAAGTGACCCAGGATGGCGCTGGCGGGGATGCGGATCACGTCCACGAGGGTCTGCACCTTGCGCTGCTGCGCGGGCGTGCGCTCGGCGGCGGGCTTGTCCAGCGCCAGGCATTCATTCACGCGCGCGCGCAGGTCGGCCTGCGTCATCGGGTCGCCGGGCGGCAGGCCGGTGTTGAGCGCGTACTGCGGCTCGGTGGGCCGGGGGTGGTTGCCGCACAGGTACTGATAGACCACGCGCAGGTCGGTGCGAAAGTCGTACGACCGCGTGCCGCCCGCCAGCACGCCGCTGGTCAGCAGCACGGCGTCGTAGGGGCGCTGGCCGCCCGCCGTGCGCTGGAACATCTCCGCCCCCTTGGCCGCCACGCTGGCGCCCCACGACTGGCCGTGCAGGAGGGTGCGCCGGGGCTGGGCCACGTGGCGCACGAAGATCTGGCGCAGCCGCTCGGTGTCCTCGGCGGCGGCCCGCACCGCCACGCCGCCCTGGCGGAAGGTGCTGCCCGCCCAGGCGTAGCCCGCGCGGACCATGATGGACCAGCGCTCCAGGTCTTCCACGGCGCGCGCGGGCTGCGGCGCACCCAGCGCAGGCCCGCCGTGGGCGTGCAGCACCAGGTGGCCGTTCCAGTCCCGGGGCAGGGCGATGAGGTAGTACGCGCCCGCCGAGTCCTGGCCAGACAGGCAGCGGGCGATGGCCGCGATGTCCTGCGGGCACGCCGCCGCCGTGGGCGCGGCCTCGGCGGCGGCGCGCGGCTTGTCCTGCCAGGGCGCGCAAGCGGCCAGCGCCAGCGCGGCGCAAAGAACGATGGTGTGCCGTGGCCGTGCGGTCATGGGCCTGCCTCCTGCATTCACTATGAAATCAATAGCTGCTTGTGCTTGCTGGATAAGCGCTAGCGGCCAAAAACACTTCAAACCCCTGCCGTGGCTGCCGCAGGCCGCATGCGCGCCGCCACGCCCGCACCCACCAGCGCTGCGGACGCAACGCCCAGCGCCAGGGTGAGGGCCGAGCCGTAGAAGATGCCTGAGACCATGCCCCGGTCCAGCAGGGCGCCGAACACCGGCGCGGCCACGCAAAAGCCCAGGTCCAGCCCCGAATACACCGTGCCATAGACGCGGCCCGTGGCACCCGGCGGCGCGGCGCGCTTGATGAGCATGTCGCGCGACGGCCCCGCCAGCCCCGTGCCCAGGCCCGCGACGGAGGCCACCACCACGGCGGCCATGCCCGGCAGAACGCCCGTGCCCACGGCCACCAGCAGCGCGGCGGAGGCCAGCAGGCACACGGAGATGATCTTCTCCAGCCGCACCACGCGCCCCGCCAGAAAGCCGCCCGCCACCATGCCCGCCGCCCCGCACAGCATGTAGCCGGTGACGACCAGCGAGGTCACCGACAGCGGCAGGCCGTACAGGGACTGCAGCGCCGGGCTGGCAAAGCTCTGGATAGCGCTGAGGGCGCAGGTGCTCCAGAAGAAGAACGAGAAGCACAGCCACACCGACGGCAGTTTCATGAACGCCATGGGGTGCTCCGGCTGGGCCGCAGCGCTGCCCGCCTTGGGGGCCGCGTGTGCCCACGCGCCCAGGCGGTCGTCCAGCGCGTCGCGGTTCCACACCATGACGCCCAGCACCGCCAGCGCCAGCAGCCCGCCGCACAGGCAGGCCGCGCGCCACGACCCGGTGGCCGTGGCGATGCCCGCCATGAACACCGGCGCCGTCGCCCAGCCCAGGTTGCCGCTGATGCCATGCACCGAAAAGCCGTGCCCCAGCCGCTGCGGCGACACGCGCTTGTTCAGGATGGTGAAGTCCACCGGGTGGAACGGCGCATTGCCCAGCCCCGCCAGCGCCGCCGCCAGCAGCAGGCCCGCGTAGCCCTGCGCCGTGCCCGCCGCCAGCCCGGCGAGGGCAAAGCTGGCCAGCGCGAAGAACATCACGGGCCGCGCGCCCACGCGGTCCACGATGAAGCCCGACAGCGCCTGCCCCACGCCCGAGATCACGAAGAACACCGACACCAAGAGGCCCAGCTCGGAGTAGTTGTAGTGGAACTCGCCGATCAGCCACGGGAACAGCGGCGGCAGCAGCATGTGAAAGAAGTGCGAGCTGCCGTGCGCCAGGCCGATGAGGCCGATGGTGCGTGCGTCTTGCCGCAGCGTGGCGGCGGCGGGCGGTGTGCTGGAAGGTGTCATGCCGCCATGGTAGGCGCGGCGGGCGCGGCAGGTTTACGATAGGCGGACAACTTCTGTCGCCAACATGCCAACCGTTCCCGCCCGCTCCGTGTCGTACGTGGACTCGCTCACGCCCCACCTGTTCGTGCCCAGCGCCGCGCGGCCCGTGCGCGCCAAGCTGCGCCACCTGACGGCCGACACGCAGGTGCTGCCGCACAGCCACCCATGGGCGCAGGTCGCCATCTCCACCACGGGCGTGATCCGCCTCACTGTGGACCGGGGCACCTACATCGTGCCGCCCTCGCGCGCGCTGTGGATCCCGCCCGGCGTGGAGCATGCCGTGACCATGGTCGAAGACGCGGAGCTGCGCACGCTGTACTTCCACCAGCCGCGCGGGCGCTGCGGCCCCGGCGTTCCGCGCGCCGACGAGGCCGCCTGGCGCCAGTGCCGCGTGCTGGAAGTGTCCGAATTGCTGCGCGCCGTGGTGCGCGAAATGCCCACCGCACCCGACGACGGCGCCCCGCTGGCAGCCGCCGAGCTGCAGCGCGAGCGCCACCTGAGCGCGCTGATCCTGGACGAACTCGCGCGCGCCGCCCCCGTGAAGCTGGGCGTGGACCTGCCACACGACAAGCGCCTGCGCCACCTGTGCGAGGCCGTGCTGGCCGACCCCACGCGCCACGCCACGCTGGACGCCTGGGCGCGCGACACGGGCGCCAGCCCGCGCACCGTGGCCCGCCTGTTCCGCCAGGAGCTGGGCAGCACCTTCACGCAGTGGCGCCAGCAGGTCATCCTGGCCAAGGCCGTGGCCCTGGCGGCAAGCCGCCTGCCCATGGGCCGCATCGCCGCCGAGCTGGGCTACAGCCCCAGTGCCTTCAGCGCCATGGTGCGCAAGTCGGTGGGGCAGTCACCGGGGCGCTTCCTGGGGCAGTCGGCGCCAGATTCATAGTGTTTTTGGCCTCTGGCGCTTATGCAGCAAGCGCCAGCAGCTATAAACACTATAGCACTTTCAATCCTCAGCGCGACAGCGCGTCGCGCGTGGCGGTGTCCAGCCGACCGGTCACGGGCAGGCCCTGGTCGCCCTGGAAGGCGCGCAGCGCCTTGGCCGTGCGCGGGCCGAGGGCGCCGTCGGGCGTGCCCACGTCGTAGCCCAGCGCGTTCAGGCGCTCCTGCGCCTCGCGCGCGGACATGGTGGCGCCTGCCTTGGTCTGCGAGGGCGCTGCGGCGCCGTCCACCGTCAGGCGACCGCCGCCGCCCAGGCCCTGGCCCTGCACGCCCTGCGAGCGGTAGTTGCGCAGCGCCACGACCATCTGGTTGTAGGCATCCATGAAGGCTGCCGTGATGACCTTGCCCTGGGCCGTGTTCTGGTAGCCGCCGAGCGCGGCGCCGCCCGCGCCGCCGAACACGCCGCCAAAGCCCGCGAAGTCGGTCTTGGACGCGCTGCCTTCCGACGCCGCCACCTGCACGCCCGAGCGGTTGTCCACCAGCGTCAGCATGGCGCTGGCCTCGCGCGTCTTCAGGCTGCCGCCCAGGGCCGCCAGGGCCTGGCCGCGCCCGCCGCCGATCAGGCCGCCGAGCGCGCCGCCGATGCCGCCCGCGTCGCTGTTCTGGAAGATGATCTCGGGCGACAGGCCGTAGTCGGACGCCACCATCTGGCCCTTGCCGAAGTTGCTGCCGCCGCGCATCTCGCCCGAGCCCATGAGCTGGCGCTCGCGGTCCATCGCGCGCATGCCCGCCGCGCCGCGCTCCACCACGACGAAGCAGTTGGACTGCTGGATCAGCAGGCGCAGCAGGTTGGCCGTGGGCGGCAGCTTGTATTCGTTGCGCAGGATGGTGTACCAGCCCGCGTCCTGGTTCTCGACCAGCGACACCGTGCCCAGCGGCGCGGCGCAGCGTTCGAGCTGGCTGCTGGCGTTGGCGGCGGTGCCGCCGGCGGCGGCGCCCGTGGCCACGGTCTTGGACTCGGCGCTGCCCATTTTCATGTTGGTGGTTTCGCAGCCGGTGAGGGCGACGACGGCGCAGGCAGCCGCCAAGAGCGACAGGGTCTTACGGGACATGGCTTGGGTTTCCTCTCTCGTTTCGGTGAATGGGTGCCCTGCGCGCGGTGCCAGGGGGCCATGGGAGCGCAGGAGCGGCGCGAAATCATAGCCGCGCGTCTTGTTTCCTCACGCTTTCTTGCAAGTTGTTTCCTCCGGCCCGCGTGGCGGATTCCACGCTTTGCGGCACCTGGTACACCCACACCGCCTGCCCGGCGAACGAGGGCAGCCGCACGCCCGCGCCCAGCCCCGGCGCCTCGAACGCCAGGCTGGCGAGCCAGCTGCCCGGCGCCATCTCGGCGCGCGCCTTGGCCGCCGCGCGGGCCATGCTCTCGGGCCGCTGGAACAGATAGACCATCTGGTACTCGCCCCAGTCGGCCGCCCAGATGTCGCCGCGCCGCACGCGCGCCCAGGGGCAGCGCAGGCGGCACAGCAGGGCCAGCGGCCAGCTCCATTCCAGCCCGTGCAGCCGCGCCTGGGGATAGGCCACGCGCAGCGCCATGAGGCCGTGGCCCAGGCCGCAGCCCGCATCGAGCACCGCCGCGCCCGGCGGCAGCGGCGCTGCGGCTTCAAGCC
>NZ_JASGDA010000027.1:0-44212 GCF_047607405.1 Acidovorax sp.
CCGGCGCGCCCGCCCGCCGTGGCGCCGGTGGCCCCTGCCGAGGCGCCGCCGGTGCAGGCCGCTGCGGCAGCGGCCTCTGCGCCCAAGCCCGCCGCCAGCAAGCCCGAGGCCGTCAAGGCAGAGAGCAAGCCCGGCGCCGACCCGCTGGGCGACCTGGCTGCGGCCAAGGCTGCCGCCAAGGGCGCGGCGGTGGACCCGTTCGACTACTACGTGCAGGCGGGCGCCTTCCGCACCCAGCCGGACGCCGACGCGCAGCGCGCCAAGCTCGCCATGCTGGGCTGGGAGGCCAAGGTGAGCGAGCGCGAGCAGAACGGCCGCCCGGTCTTTCGCGTGCGCGTGGGGCCGTTCACCAAGCGCGAGGATGCCGAGCAGCTGCGGGACAAGCTCGAAGGCACGGGCGTCGAATCCGCCCTGGTGCGCGTGCAGCGCTGAACTTTTTGCGGGGGCGTGGCTCCCACCCCCCCAATCTGAACGAGGAGAGTCTGAAGTCATGAAACGCCGCGAATTTTCTTTGTCCGCCGCCACGGCGATGGCCGCATCCGCCCTCGCGCTGCCCGTTGCAACCCCTGCCTTGGCGCAGCCCCGCCAGTTCAAGGAGGGCAAGGACTACCGGCGCCTGGACAAGCCCGTGCCGCCCGAGGCGCCCGCCGGCAAGGTCGATGTGATCGAGTTCTTCTGGTACAGCTGCCCGCACTGCAACGCCTTCGAGCCCACGCTGGACGCCTGGGTCAAGGCCGCGCCCAAGGACCTGAGCATCCGCCGCGTGCCCGTGGCCTTCAACGCCAGCTTCATCCCGCAGCAAAAGCTCTACTACGCGCTCGAAGGCATGGGCAAGCTCGACGAGCTGCACGCCAAGGTGTTCCGCGCCGTCCACGCCGAAAAGCAGCGGCTTGCCAAGGACGACGAAATCTTCGCCTGGATCGGCAAGCAGGGCGTGGACGCTGCCAAGTTCAAGGAGATCTACAACTCCTTCACCGTGTCCAACCAGGTGCGCCGCGCCTCGCAGCTGCAAGACGCCTACCAGGTCGAGGGCGTGCCCTCCATGGGCGTGGCGGGCAAGTACTACACCGACGGCACCATGGCGGGCAACATGCAGAACGTGCTGCAGGTGGTGGAATCGCTCGCCGCAGCGTCCCGCAAAGCCTGACGGGTCGATGCCTGTCAATGCCCAAAGCCCGCTCCGGCGGGCTTTTTTCATGGGACGGGGCAAGGGGTGGATACAATGAAACGCAAGATTCGTGCCCTATGAACCACTGCATCCTCCCGACCCTCCTGCTCGCGGCCCTGGCCTGCGCCCACGGCGCCGCCCAGGCCGAAAAGGCCGACCGCGCCAAGCCCATGAACATCGAAGCCGACGCGCTGCGGCATGACGAGCTGAAAGCCACCAGCGTGTTCTCGGGCCGCGTGGTCATGACCAAGGGCACCATCGTGCTGCGCGGCGCGCGGCTGGACGTGCGCCAGGACGCCGACGGCTACCAGTACGGCGTGGTCACGGCCGAGCCGGGCAAGCGCGCCTTCTTCCGCCAGAAGCGCGACACCGCGCCGGGCATGCCCGACGAGTTCATCGAGGGCGAGAGCGAGGTCATCGAATACGACGGCAAGGCCGACAACGTGCGCTTCATCACCCGCGCCGAGCTGCGCCGCTACCGGGGCGCGGTGCTCAATGACGAGATCACCGGCGCCGTGATCGTCTATAACAACCTCACCGACGTGTTCACGGTGGACGGGCAGCGTGCCCCGGCCAGCAGCGGTGCGGTACCCGCGCCCGGCAGCCGCGTGCGCGCGGTGCTGGCGCCCAAGGACTCCCCGCCCCCACCCGCCGCGCCCGCGTCGGCTCCGGCCCTGCGCCCCAGCAGCCGCCTGGGCGGCGTGCAATGAGCGCGCAGCCCGCAGAAGGCGGCGGCAGCCGCCTGGAGGTGCAGCACCTCGCCAAGTCCTACGGCAGCCGCAAGGTGGTCAAGGACGTGTCGCTGGTGGTGCAAAAGGGCGAGGTCGTGGGCCTGCTCGGCCCCAACGGCGCGGGCAAGACCACGTCGTTCTACATGATCGTCGGCCTGGTGCGCAGCGACGCGGGGGACATCCGCATCGACGGCCAGTCGGTCGCGCACATGCCCATCCACCGCCGCTCGCGCCTGGGCCTGTCGTACCTGCCGCAAGAGGCGTCCATCTTCCGCAAGCTCACGGTCGAAGAAAACGTGCGCGCCGTGCTGGAGCTGCAAAAGGACGAACACGGCCAGCCGCTCGCCCGCGCCGTGATCGAGGAGCGCCTGACCGCCCTGCTGGCCGAGCTGCGCGTGGACCACCTGCGCGCCTCGCCCGCGCTGGCCCTGTCGGGCGGCGAGCGCCGCCGCGTGGAGATCGCCCGCGCGCTGGCCACGCAGCCGCGCTTCATCCTGCTGGACGAGCCCTTCGCAGGGATCGATCCCATCGCCGTGATCGAGATCCAGCGCATCATCGGCTTCCTGAAGGCGCGCGGCATCGGCGTGCTCATCACCGACCACAACGTGCGCGAGACGCTGGGCATCTGCGACCACGCCTTCATCATCAGCGACGGCCAGGTGCTGGCGCAGGGCACGCCGTCCGAGATCGTGGACAACGCCGAGGTGCGCCGCGTGTACCTCGGCGAACATTTCCGCATGTGATGAAACCGGGCCTGTCGCTGCGCGTATCGCAGCACCTCGCGCTGACCCCTCAACTGCAGCAATCCATCCGCCTGCTGCAGCTGTCCACGCTCGAACTCTCGCAAGAGGTCGAGCAGATGCTGGACGACAACCCCTTCCTCGAACGCACGGCCGACGAGGCCCCGCGCGAGGAATTCGGCCTGCAGGCCGAGAACACCCCCGCCCAGGCCGACGACTACAGCGCCGATGATGCTATGTTTTCAGGAGCTGCTAGCGCAAGTGGGACAAGCGCTGAGGGCCAAAATGACCATGAATCCACCAGCGGCGCCGACGAGCCCGACTGGAGCGGCGACGGCACCGTGGAAATGGCCCCGGGCGACGCCGAATGGGGCGGCGACGCCCCCGCGCGCACCCGCAACGACGCCGAGGGCGACGAGGCCGACGCCACCGAGCTGGCCCGCTCGCACGAATCGCTCACGGCCTTCCTGCACCGCCAGGCGCTGGCGCTGCGCCTGTCCGACGTGGACTGCGCTGCGCTGCGCTTCCTCATCGAATCGCTGAACGACGACGGCTACCTGGAAGACCCGCTCGAAGACCTGGCCGCCAGCCTGGCGGGCCCCGAAGACCTGGAGCAGATCGAGGAGCTGGTACACCGCTTCACCGTCGCCCTGCGCCTGCTGCAAAGCCTGGAGCCCGCGGGCGTGGGCGCGCGCAACCTGGCCGAATGCCTGGCGCTGCAACTGAAGGCCATGGACGCGGACGAGGAGGGCGACCCCGCCACCATCCAGACCGCCCTGCGCATCTGCCAGCAGCCTTTGGCGCTGCTGGCCAAGCGCGACCTGCGCCGCCTCGCCGTGCTGTGCGGCGACACCGAGGACCGCACCCGCGCCGCCATGGCCCTCATCGCCCGGCTGGAGCCGCGCCCGGGTCGCCGCTTTGCCGACGTGGAGCGCAACATCATCGTGCCCGACGTGATCGTGCGCAAAGCCGCGCGCGGCAAGGGGCAGGGCGGCCAGCCCCACTTCATCGTGCAGCTCAACCCCGACGTGATGCCCCGCCTGCGCGTACACGACGTGTACGCGGGCGCGCTGCGCGGCGGCAGCAAGGGCGAGGGCCACGCCGCCCTGCAGCAGCGCCTGCAGGAGGCGCGCTGGTTCATCAAGAACATCCAGCAGCGCTTCGACACCATCCTGCGCGTCTCCACCGCCATCGTGGAGCGGCAGAAGAACTTCTTCACCCACGGCGAACTCGCCATGCGCCCGCTGGTGCTGCGCGACATCGCCGACGAGCTGGGCCTGCACGAATCCACCATCAGCCGCGTGACCACCGCCAAGTACATGGCCACGCCCATCGGCACCTACGAGCTCAAATACTTCTTCGGCTCGGGCCTGGGCACCGAGACGGGCGGCAACGCATCGAGCACGGCGGTGCGGGCGCTCATCCGGCAGTTCGTCGCGGCGGAGAACCCGGCCAAGCCCCTGTCGGACAGCCAGATCGCCGAGATGCTGAAGGAGCAGGGCATCGAATGCGCCCGCCGCACGGTGGCGAAATACCGCGAGGCGCTGAAGATCGCCCCAGCCAACTTGCGCAAAGCCCTATGAACCAGCTCCAACTTTTTCTGCCTTGTGCGGCGGGCGTCGAGGGCTTCCTGGCCGACGAAGTCCACCAGATCACCGGCCTGACCGGGCAAGACCTGCTGACCGGGCGCGGCGGCGTGTTGCTGCGCGCCTCGTGGCGGCACGCGCTGCTGCTCAACCTGCACAGCCGCCTGGCCCAGCGCGTGCTGGTGCAACTGGCCCACCGCCCCTACCGCAACGAGAACGACCTGTACGCCGCCGCCAGCGGCGTGGCCTGGGAAATCTGGTTCACCACGCGCCAGACCTTCAAGGTCGAGGTCACGGCGCAGCACAGCCCGCTCACCAGCCTGAACTTCGCGGGCCTGAAGGTCAAGGACGCCATCGCCGACCGCTTTCGCGCCAAGAGCGGCGTGCGCCCCGACGTGAACACCCAGTGGCCCGACGTGCGTGTCCACCTGCACCTGACCACCGACGAAGCCACGCTCTACATCGACACCAGCGGCGAGCCGCTGTTCAAGCGCGGCTGGCGCGAGGACAAGGGCGACGCGCCTTTGAAGGAAACGCTCGCCGCCGCCATGATCGCCGCCAGCGGCTGGCAGGCCGACGCGCCCCTGTACGACCCCTGCTGCGGCAGCGGCACCATCGCCATCGAGGCGGCGCAGATCGCCTGCCGCATCCCGCCGGGCTTGAAGCGCCGCTTCGCCTTCGAGCGCCTGCTGCCGTTCCAGTCGCACGTGTGGTCTGCTATCAAAGAAGAAGCTGCCAGCGCAATCCAGACAAGCGCTGCGCCCGTATTTGGCAGTGATGTTTCGCACCGCATGGTGGACTTTGCCCAGCGCAACGCCGAGCGCGCGGGCGTTGCGCATGCCGTGCAGCTGCGCGGCGGCGACGCATTGCAGCGCATGCCGCCGTGCGAGCAGCCCGGCGTGATGCTGCTCAACCCGCCGTATGGCGAACGCATCGCCGCCGCCGGGTCAGCGGGCCAGAAGGCCCAGGAACGCGCGGCCCGCGAAGTGGCGCAGACCGAGGACGGCGGCGAGTTCTTCAGCCAGCTTGCCGCGCACTGGAAGAAGAACTACAGCGGCTGGACGGCCTGGATGCTCACGCCCGACCTCAAGCTGCCCGGCAAGATGCGCCTGAAGGAATCGCGCCGCGTGCCCCTGTGGAACGGCCCCATCGAATGCCGCCTGTTCCGCTTCGACATGGTCAAGGGTAGGCATGCGGGTTGAACTGCGCCTGCCATTGGATGCGCCGCCCCGCCTCGTGGTGGTGGACACCAACGTGGCGCTGGATTTGCTCATCTTCTCCGACCCGCGCACCGCGCCCCTGCGCCGGTTGCTGGCCGAAGGCCGCCTTGCCTGGATCGCCACGGAGGTCATGCGCGACGAGCTGGAGCGCGTGCTCGCCTACCCGCACATCGCCGAGCGCATGGACTACTACCGCGTCACCGCTGCCCAGGTGCTGGCCGCGTTCGACGCGCAGGCGCGCCGGGTGGGCGTGGCCCCCAAGGTCGCCTACGTGTGCAAGGACGCCGACGACCAGAAGTTCATCGACCTCGCCGCCGCGCACCGCGCCATCCTGCTGTCCAAGGACAAGGCGGTGATCTGCATGCGCAAGCGGCTGGCCAGGCTGGATGCGCTGGTGGCGACGGAGCTGGTGCTGGAGAATGAAAACGCAACGCCTGTTGCGATTTGAGCGGGTTCTGCATTCCGCTGGTAAAAAACGAAAGGCTCTATTCGTTATCTTGCGCGCCATCGGGGGCAATGATTAAAATCTAAGCGATCATTTCGGTTTAGAGCGTGAGCACGTTCTTGGGAGCACGCCATGCACTTGCCAGTCCGCACGGTAGAAGATGTTGGCGCAGCGGTGCGTGCAGTCCGCAAGCACAGCCGTATCCGCCAGGACGATGCGGCGGGCAGCGCCCGCGTCAGCCACGTCTTCCTGCGTGACCTCGAACACGGCAAGGCCACGGTGCAGTTGGGCCGCGTGCTGCAAGTGCTGGACGAGTTGGGCATCCACATGGTGCTGGAAGTGCCGGACGAGGCCCGCGAGCATCTGGCCGCCCAACTGGCGGGGGGCGATGCGTGAGCGCCGCGCCGGGCTGCATCGCAAGCCAAGCTCGCTCTCGCTTGGCGGGACAGGCCGCAGGCCGAAGGGTGCATCAGTGAGCGGGCGGCAGCTTCACGTCATCATCAACGGGCACCCCGTGGGCACGCTGGCCGAAGACGGCAACGTCTGGGGCTTCGAGTACGCCGCGTCCTGGCTGGCCGACTCCAAGGCATATGCCCTCTCGCCCGCGCTGCCCCTGGGCGCAGGCATGCGGCGGGATGGTGGCACCCAGCGCCCGGTGCAGTGGTTCTTCGACAACCTGCTGCCCGAAGAACTGCTGTGCCATGTGATCGCCAGGGAAGAAGGCGTGGAGGCCGCAGACGCCTTCGGCCTGCTGGAGCGGCTGGGCGCGGAATCAGCGGGGGCGCTGGTGCTTCAGCCGCCGGGCGCGCCTGCCGCGCCCACGGGCGCGCAAACCCTCGCGCGTGAAGCGCTGTCCGCGCGCATCCGCAACCTGCCCCGCGCCTCGCTGAACCACGGCGCGCCCAAGCGCATGTCGCTCGCAGGCGCGCAGCACAAGATGGTCGTCAACTTCGACCCTGAACACGGGCATGCCCACGCACGAACAGGCTCTGCTGCAAGCACTGCGCCAAGCCTTCTCACACGGCGCTGCGGCGCATCCTGCCCGCGGCTTGATTTGCATGAAAATGGCCTCCAGCGCTTATGCAGAAAGCGCTGGAAGCTCATTTTTCAATAGCAAACAGCGCCTAGAACGTGTGCTTGAGCTGCACCGTGAAGCTGCGCGGCGCGCCGTAGGTGAAGGTGTTCCAAACCCCCGAGTAGTACTTCTTGTCGAACACGTTCTTGATGTTGAGCTGCACGCTGGTCTGTCGGTTGAAGCGGTAGCTGGCCATCAGGTCCACCAGGGTATAGGCGGGCTGCCCGACGGGTTCCATCAGCCCGGTGACTGGGTTGGTCCGAGCAAAGGGCGGCCTGCTCTGCCACGTCAGCCCGCTGCCCAGCGCCAAACCGGTCAGATCACCGCGAAATTCGTACTTGGTGAACAACTTGAATTGCTGACGCGGATGAAACGCCTGGACATCCTCGCCCTCCGCGTCACGCGCACGGAACCTGGTCCATCCGGCACTGAGCTGCCAGCCTCGCGCGATTTCTCCGGACGCCTCCAACTCGATACCTTGCGATTTTGCGCCGCGCGCCGACCGCATCGCCTGTACCGTTGTGCCCGGAACGACGTAGCCATCGTCAGGAACGGCCAGTTTGTCCTGGTCGATGCGGAAAACGGCAGCACTGGCATTCAGGCGTCCGTCAAGAAACTCTCCTTTGACACCGACCTCCATCCCGCGCCCGTCGATTGGGTCGAGATACCTGCCATTGCGATCCAACGCAGCTTGCGGCTTGAAAATCTTGGTGTAGGAAGCGTAGAGCGATACGTCCTGGGTCACGTCGTAAACAAGGCCGCCATAGGGCGTGATCACGTTCTTTTGGGTTGTGTAGGCTTCCGGGGTCCAGACCGCTTCTTTTTCATCGCGTTGCCACCGTGTCCATTGGGCGCCAAAAATCAGTTTGAGTGGCTCGGCGAGCTGTAGGCGGGTGACGGCATAGGCGCTCGTCGTTCTTTCGTTCGTTCGACTCCCTACGTAAAAATCGCTCCATGCTGGCTGTGGATAGCTACCGTCCCAGAGATTGAAATTCCCTACCGGTGGAACATCCGGGTCCAGCAGGTTTCTCGCGTCCCAGCCCGTCTTGAGGCGCGTGTGGATCACACCGACATTCAGGTCGTGTTCTCGTCCCCAAAGGCTAAATGGCCCGCTGGCGGAAAACGCAAGCTGGGTTTGCGTTGGCTGGCTTCGGTAGTAGTCCATCATGGGCTGATAACCCAATCCCGTGGTGCGATCAGGAATGCCGAACAGATAGACCAGCTCCGACGTTTCTTTCTTCTTGTAGTAGCCAAGGTCTGCGCGCAGTTTCCAGCTATTTTCCAGCGCATGCTCCAGACGAGCGAATGCGGTGCGCTCGGTGGTATCCCAATGACCCCAGCGCGTAGATGTGGTCTTCGAACGGGGCCAGTCGGTACGTGTGCCGTCGGCGTACCAGTACGACAGGCCACCCCAGTACACGCCGTTTCGCTTGATGTCCTCCTGGCTGGCGCCCAATGTCAGAAGAGTGGCTGGGGTCAAGTCCGCCTCCACCACCCCATAGAGCGTTTTGCCTCTCCTGTTCTCCAGATCGATGAACGAGTTTTCTTGCAACGCATGGGCCACCAGCCTTCCGCGCACCGTGCCACTGGCATTCCACGGAGCAGACAGATCCGCAGTGGCAGCGCGGTGGCCCCAGGAACCCAGTTCGGCTTGTACCGAACTAGCGAACCGGTGGCTATTGGCACGCTTGCGCACCAGGTTGATGGTGGCCGACGGATCGCCTGTGCCGTTGAGCAGTCCCGTGGCGCCGCGCACAACCTCTACGCGGTCGAAAATGGCTGCGCCGGACGTTTCGATGCCGATGTTGGAATTGGTTGTCGGCAGACCATCGATCTGAAAATTGCTGATTTCAAATCCGCGAGCAGAGAGGTAGTTTCGTCCGCGATCCAGGGCTGCGAATGAAATGCCCGTGGTGGATTGCAGAGCATCCTGCACGGAGGTCGCCGCCTGGTCGTCCATCTGCTGGCGCGTGACCACGGTGACCGACTGCGGCGTCTCGCGCGGCGACAGGGCCAGGCCCGTGGCCGTGCGGGTGATGTCGGTGGTATAGCTGCCTGTGCCCTCGGTCGTGCCGTCGCGCGCCGCATCTGCGGTGACGGTGACCTCGGACAGCACGGCGGTTGCCTGGGTGACTCCCTGCGCGGTGGCCGGCGCCTGGCTGGCCGCGCGGGCCACGCCCCACACCCCGTTCGCGTTGCGCGTCAGCGTGAGGCCGCTGCCCGCCAGCGCCGCCTGCGCGGCCTGCTCGGGCGTGTAGCTGCCGCGCACGGCGGGCGCCTGCAGCCCCGCCACCAGGGCCGGGTCCACCGACACGGTGCGCCCGCTTTGCTGGGCGATGGCGACGAGGGTCTGCCCGAGCGGGCCGGGCGCTATGTCGTAGGCGCGGGCGGCCTCCGCGGCGGGCGGTGCGGCGGCGCTTTGCGCGCTGGCGGTGTGGCTGGCGGCCAGCAGGGCGGCGGCCACGGCGGCTGCCAGAAGGGTTGGGCGATGGGCCAGGGGCATGCTGTGTTTCCCGTTGGTTGGTGGATGACACAAGGCATGTGGCGCGAGCGCCGCGAAAGCGATCACCCCCGGCGCAGAAAAATTTCAGAAAATATGGGTCAAATTGGCCTCTGGTGCTTATTCAGCGGGCGCAAGCAGCTATGAATTCAGGAGTGTTCTAAGCCGAGTCGATCACCACCAGCCACCCCCCCTGGTACCGCCGCACGCTGATCGGCAGCGTGTCGGCCAGCGCCTGCAGCGTGTGGTCGGTGTCGTCGAGCGGGAACGCGCCCAGCACGGGCAGGCGGGCGGCGGCGGGGGCCAGGCGGATGAAGCCGCGCCGGTAGGGGCGCAGGGCGTCGATCACGTCGGCCAGGGTGCCGCCGCCCGGCAAGGCGAGCATGCCGCGCTGCCAGGCGGCCAGGTCTTCGGCGGGCGTGGGCGTGGGGGTGATGCTGCCGAGGGTGTCGATCCACGCGCCCTGACCTGCCGCGAGCGTGGCCTGGGTGCCGCTGACGGCGCGCAGCGCCAGGGGCTGGGCCAGGGCGGCGGCCTGGGTGCGGTCGTCCTGCACGCGCACCATGCAGCGGGCGCTGCCGCCGAGGTGGGCCTCGCCATGGCGGGTGCGTACCGTGAACGGGTGGGCGGCCTCGGCGATGAGCGCGCCCTGGCGCAGCTCGACGATGCGGCTGGCGGGGGCGATGTCCACGGCGCTGCGCGCGTCCAGCAGCAGGCGGCCGCCGTCGGGCAGGTCGATGGCGCGGCGCTCGGCGGTGGCGGTGTGGGCGTCGGCCAGCAGGCCGGGCAGGGGGGTGATGCGGTGGGCCAGCAGGCCCGCAAGGCCCGCGCCCGCCACGGTGAGCAGGCCGCCCGCGACGCGGCGGCGGCGCGGGTTGGGTGGCTGCAGCAGCGCGCCGATGGCGGAGTCGGCGGCGGCGGGGTTGCCGCTGGTGTGCTCCGCCAGGGGTTGCAGGGCGTGGTCGAGCGCGCCGCTGACGTGTGCCCAGGCGGCTTCGTGGGCCGGGTCGGCCTGCCGCCAGGCGGCCAGGGCCTGGCGCTGGGCCTCGGTCATGGTGCCGGAGCGGGCTTCGACCAGCCAGTCGATGGCCTGCCCGCGCGGCGTGGGTGCTTTGCTACGCGGTGTCCGCATGCTGGCTGAGGGCCGTGATGGCGCGGGCCATGTGGCGGCGCACGGTGATTTCGGCGATGCCCAGGCGCTCGGCGATCTCGCGGTAGGTCATGTGGTGCAGCCGGTTGAGCAGCAGCACCTGGCGCGTGGCGCGGGGCATTTCGCCCAGCGTGCGATCCACGGCGTTGAGCGCCTGCACCATGGCGTAGCGCTGTTCCTCGGAGGGCTGGTGCGGCGGGGGCAGGGAGGCCAGCGCGTCCAGGAAGGCTTGTTCCAGATCGCGGCGGCGCCAGAAGGCATAGACCGTGCGTTGGGCCACCAGGGTGATGAAGGCGCGCGGGCTGTGCAGCGGCGGCAGGTGGCGCGCTTCGAGCAGCTGCACGAAGGTGTCGTGCGCCAGGTCCTGCGCGTGGCTCGCATCGCCCAGCCTGCGGCGCAGCCAGCCCTGCAGCCAGCCGTGGTGGTCGGCGTAGAGCAGGGCGATGGAGGGCGGATGGTGCTGGCGGGCGGGCATGCGGTCTCGGGCGGAAACAAGAATAATTATCAGTCATCTTGTTTCAAGCCCCGCTTCCCGCCGGGCGGCGCAGAGCGCGCGGGCCTGGGGCGGTCGGTCGCATAGCGCCTGGTCACTGCTCGAACTGGAAATCCCCCGCCGCGCACAGCCGCCAGCTCCCGTCGCCCGCCAGCGCCAGCACGTGCGTGTGGTGGCGCAGCACCGCCGGGCGGTGGGCAATGCTGACCAGGGTGGTGCCGCTGTCGCGCAGGCGCTGGTACAGCGCAGCCTCGTTGGCGCTGTCCAGCGCGCTGGTGGCCTCGTCGAGCACGACGATGCGCGGGGCGTGCGCCAGCACGCGGGCGAAGGCCAGGCGCTGCTGCTCGCCGGTGGAGAGCAGCTTTTCCCAGTCGTGCGTGGCGTCGAGCCCGCCCACGCGCTCGGCCAGCGAGGGCAGGTGTACCTGCTGCAGCAGGTCGAGCAGTTGCTCGTCCGTCAGGTCGGTTTCGCGGGCAGGGTAGATGAGCTGGCTGCGCAGCGTGTCCACCTGCATGTAGGGGCGCTGGGGCAGAAAGAACACCTCGTCCAGCGGCGGGTGCTGCACCGTGCCGCTGCCGGTGCGCCACAGCCCGGCGATGGCCCGCAGCAGCGAGCTTTTGCCGCAGCCGCTCGGCCCGGTGATGAGCAGCGCCTCGCCCGGCGCCAGTTGCAGCGACAGGTCCTGCACCAGCAGGCGGCCGAAGGCGGGGGTGTGGAGCGTCAGGTCTTCCAGCGCCAGCATGTCGCCTTCGCGCGTGGCGATCTGCGGCGCGTCGGTGGCGGATGGGGCGGCGTCTTCGGGCGCTGCCTCGGTCCAGGGGGCGGGCGGCTCGGCAGGGGCCAGCAGCACGGCCTGCGACAGCGCGTGCAGCCGGTCGATGCCCGCGACGAAGCGGCTCAGGCTCTCGAAGTTGTCCACGATCAGCGACACCGCGCCCAGCACCGCCGCGAAGGCACCGGCGGCCTGCACGGCGCGGCCCACTTCCAGATCGCCCGACAGCACGCTGTTGGCCAGGATGATGCTCGGCAGCACCAGCGTGAGCTGGCTGAACGAGCGCTGGTACAGGTTCAGCGCGCGCTGCTTCTTGATGAGGCGCGCGTAGTTGTTGAAGGCCGCCTCGAAGCGGTGGTCGATCTGCGCGCGCTCCTGCGGCTCGCCGCGGTAGAAGGCGATGGACTCGGCGTTCTCGCGCAGCCGCATCAGCCCGAAGCGGAAGTCCGCCTCGCGCCGCAGTTGCCAGAAGTTCAGGCGGATCAGCGGCGCACCGAACAGCCACAGTGCGCCCACCGTGCCCAGCAGCGCATACACCGCCAGAAAGGCCACCAGCACGTGCGAGATGGACCACAGCACCGCGCTGAAGGCCACGAGCTGCATGACCGACCCGAGGAAGATCAGCAGGAAGTGCGTGGAGCGGCCGGTGAAGGTGTTGATGTCCTCGCTGATGCGCTGGTCGGGGTTGTCGATGCCGCTGCCCGCGCCCATCTCGTAGTACTTGCGCCCGCCCAGGTAGCCGTCCAGGAAGCGGTGCGTGAGCCAGCGCCGCCAGTGGTTGGAGAACGCGTCGCGCATGTAGTAGTAGAAGGCGTACACCGGCACCGCGAAGGCCAGCACGACCAGGCTGGCGCGCACGGCGGACCAGAAGCGCTCGGCCTGGCGCGCGGCCAGGGCCGAGGTCATCTCGCCGGTCTTGTCGATGAGCATCACCGCCAGTTGCGTTTCGCACACCATCAGCGCGATCAGCAGCGCCAGCAGGCCCCAGGCCATGCGCTTTTGGTCGCCCAGCCAGTAAGGGCGGGCCACGCTCATGAACTGCTTCCACGCGGCCAGCGACAGCGTGGGCGGGCGCCGACGGCGTGGCTTGGGCGCAGGGGCGGCGGGGGAATCGGGCGGCGCGGAGGCGGCGGTGGGCGGCATGGAAAAGCCTTGCGGGATTAAGGGAAGTGGCGCTGCATCGTCTGCCTGCACGATAGGCGCGGGCGCGGCGGCGCCTTGTCAGCCAACGCCGACGGGCGCCTAAGGACGGCAAGCCGAACCGTTCAGCCCAGCAGGTCGCAGGCGGCCCGCACGCGCTGCAGGTCGCGCCCCAGCCTGCGGCTGGCGGGCAGGCGGCGCAGCCAGCGCAGGCGCTGCACGCTGTCCGCCAGCACGGCCTGCATCGGTGGGCTGCTCTGCGCCACCCACGCGGCCCAGAGCGCGCGGGCCCCGGGCAGCAGGCCGCTTTGCAGCAGGTAGATGGCCGTGGAGTGGGCATAGCACAGCGCGTCGCGCGCGTGGCACACGGGCAGGGGCAGCACGGCGGCGGGGTCGTCCTCGAAGTCGATGCAGGCCACCTGGCCGTCGGGGCAGCGCACCATGTTGCGCGCGAATGCCTGGCTCAGGCAGGTGCCCTGGCGGTGTACGTGGGCCAATACATCCAGGCCCTGCTGCCACAGGGCCAGCACGGCGGCGGTGTGGCCTGCCTGCGCGGCGGGCTCCATGGCGTTGATGAGCGAAGGCGTTTCCTCGCCCGGGCGGCCCAGGTGGCGCATGGCAAAGCCGTTGTCCTGCACGGCCAGCACCTCGGGCACACGCACGCCGCGCGCGGCCAGGTCGCGCAGGCGGCGCACCTCGGTGGCGATGGCCTGGGGGCCGCCGGGGTTGGGTACCGGGCGCAGCACGGGCAGGCCCAGCAGGCCCGCGAGCAGCGCCATGGCGCGGTAGCGGCCCGGGCCGTGCGGTGCGCCCGCGCGCTTGACCCAGATGGCTTCGCCATCGACCGTGTGGCACATCACGTTGTGTGGCTGCTCGGCCAGTTGCTGGCGCAGAAAGTCGGCGTAGCGCGTCGTCATGCGGTGACAGGGTGGCGCGCCGCCGCTGGGGCCAGCCCGGCGTCGGCCGCCTGAAAGCTGTGCGCGTTGGCCAGCGGCCAGTACAGGCGGTACACGCTGTGCTGCGCCTCCAGCGGCCCCAGCAGCGCGCCGGGCCGCACGCGGTGGATGAGGTTGGACAGCAGGCGCACCTCGGTGTCGCTGATGCGCCGCACGATGTGGTGGGCCGTGATGTCCTGCGGGTGCGTGAGGCCCGCGGCCTGCACCAGCTCTTGCAGCGCGTGCAGCGTGCTGCGGTGGAACTGCGCCACGCGCGCGGCCTTGTCGGGCACCACCAGGGCCTGCTGGCGCAGCGGGTCTTGCGTGGTGACGCCGGTGGGGCAGTGGCCGGTGTGGCAGCTTTGCGCCTGGATGCAGCCCAGCGCCATCATGAAGCCGCGCCCGGCGTTGCACCAGTCCGCGCCCAGGGCCATCATGCGCGCGATGTCGAAGGCGCTGATGACCTTGCCCGCGCAGCCGATGCGCACGCGGTCGCGCAGGCTCACGCCCACCAGCGTGTTGTGCACCAGCAGCAGGCCCTCTTGCAGCGGTGCGCCCACGTGGTCGCTGAACTCCACGGGCGCGGCGCCGGTGCCGCCCTCGGCGCCGTCCACCACGATGAAGTCCGGCGTGATGCCCGTGACCAGCATGGCCTTGACGATGGCAAACCATTCCCACGGGTGGCCCAGGCAGAACTTGAAGCCCGTGGGCTTGCCGCCCGACAGGGTGCGCAAGCGGGCGATGAACTGCATCATTTCCACCGGCGTGCGGAAGGCGCTGTGGCTGGACGGCGAGATGCACGCCTCGCCCACGGCCACGCCGCGCGCCGCCGCGATCTCGGCCGTGACCTTGGCGCCCGGCAGCACGCCGCCGTGGCCGGGCTTGGCGCCCTGGCTGAGCTTGATCTCGATCATCTTGACCTGCGGGTCGGTGGCGTTGGCGACGAAGCGCTCCTCGCTGAAGGTGCCGTCCGCATTGCGGCAGCCGAAGTAGCCCGAGCCGATCTCCCAGATCAGATCGCCGCCGTGCACGCGGTGGTGCTGGCTGATGCTGCCCTCGCCCGTGTCGTGCGCGAAGCCGCCCGCCCGGGCGCCCTGGTTCAGCGCCAGGATGGCGTTGGCCGACAGCGCGCCGAAGCTCATGGCCGAGATGTTGAACACACTGGCGTGATAGGGCTGCGTGCAGGGCGCGACCGACGGAGACGGCGCATCGGGCGTGCCGCCGATCCACACGCGAAAGTCGTGCGACGGCAGCTGCGTGGGCGCCATGGAATGGTTCACCCACTCGTAGCCGTGCGCGCCCACGTCCAGGTGCGTGCCGAACGGGCGGTTGTCCGGGTCGCCCTTGGCGCGCTGATAGACCAGCGAGCGCTGCGCGCGCGAAAACGGCGCGGCCTCGCTGTCGCTCTCGATGAAGTACTGGCGCACCTCGGGCCGGATGTATTCGAGCATGAAGCGCAGGTGCCCGATGACGGGGTAGTTGCGCAGGATGGCGTGGCGCGTCTGCCGCAGGTCATAGGCGCCCAGCGCCGACAGGGCGGCAAATGCCAGCATCACGGACAGTCCCACGCCGAAGGCCGTCAGCGCGAACAGCGACAGCAGCAGCCCCGCCACGCACAGCGCGAAGGCGGTATAGCGCACGGGGTACAGGGCATTGAGCTGGTGGATCATGGGTGTCTCCTGGCGGGTGGCTACACTGGCCGCCCTGCCGAATCATAGAGAACAACCCGAGCCGCACCATGACCGACACCCTTCCCACCGGCCTCGGCCCCGACGAGCTGGAAGAACTCGACGACATCCTCGACGACCTGCGCACGCGCGAGGAGGAAATCCCGCAGTGGGAGTTCTGTGACGGCTTCCTGACCGCCCTGGCGTGCAGCCGCCGCCCCATACCGCCCGCCGAATGGCTGCCCATGCTGGTGGGCGACGGCGCCGCGCTGGACGCTGTGCCCGAGGCGCTGCCCGCGTTCGCCAGCGCCGCGCAGCAGGCGCGCTTTCTGGAGCTGTGGGAGCGCCGCTGGACAGAGGTCGTAGCCCAGCTCGACGCCCCGGTCGAATCGCTGGACGACGAGCGCGCCTTCGCGCCCGAGGCCATGGACATGCGCGGCGCCGTCGCCAGCCTGCCCGAGGCAGAGCGCGCCGGGGTGGACGGGCAGGACGTTCCGTCCTTCGGCCAGATCTGGGCGCTGGGCTTCATGTTCGCCGTGGAGAACTGGCCCGAGGACTGGGCCGCCCCGCGCGACAAGGACGCCGCCCGCTGGCTGGACGACGCGCTGGACAGCATCGTCGCGCTGACCGAGGACGACACCGGCCGGCCCGAGGTCAGCATGTACGCCGAGGACGGCCCGCCCAGCACCAGCCAGGAGCGGGTGGAAGCCTTCGGCGAGGCCATCTGGGCCGTCTATGACCTGCGCCAGCTCTGGAAGAGCCTGGGCCCGCGCGTGGAGACGGTGCGCAAGGCGCCCGAGCCGGGCCGCAACGACCCGTGCCCGTGCGGCAGCGGCAAGAAGTACAAGAAGTGCCATGGGGCCTGACGGCCCGCGCGCGTGCTCAGTCCGTCAGCCAGTCCCGCAGGCGCCGCAGCGCGTGGCGCACGGTGGCCGCGCGCACGGCGGCGCGGTCGCCGCTGAAGTGCTGTACCTCGCTGTGCGTCACCCCGCCCACGCACCAGCCGAACCACACCGTGCCCACCGGCTTGGCCGCGCTGCCGCCGGATGGGCCCGCCACGCCCGTCACGGCCACGCTGGCCTGGGCCTCTGAATGCGCGATGGCGCCCTCGGCCATGGCGCGGGCCACGGGCTCGCTGACCGCGCCGTGTTCGTCGATCAGCGCGGCGGGTACGCCCAGCATCTGCGCCTTGGCGGCGTTGGAGTAGGTGACGAAGCCGCGCTCGAACCACTGGCTGGAGCCCGCCATGTCCGTGCAGGCGGCGGCGATCATGCCGCCCGTGCAGCTCTCGGCAGTCGCCAGCATGTCGCCGCGTTCCAGCAGGCGCTGAGAAATTTGAGCCAAATCGGCCTCTAGCGCTTGTCCATAAAGCACAAGCAGCTCACTTTTTGATAGTAATTGACTGGGCATCAAAGCCCCCAGAACCGCCACAGCGCAATGACCAGCAGCGTGCAGAACGCGGCCACGAAGTCGTCCCACAGAATGCCCCAGCCGCCGCGCCAGCCAAAGCCCTTGAACAGCCCGTCGGCCCAGCGCACGGGCCCCGGCTTGGCCGCGTCAAAAAACCGGAACAGCGCGAACGCCGCGAGCTGCCCCCACCACCCCATGGGCATGGCCAGCCACAGCACCAGCCAGAAGGCCACCACCTCGTCCCACACGATGGCGCCCGGGTCGGCCACGCGCAGGTTGCGGGCGGCCACCGTGCAGGCCCACCAGCCCACGACCGTGCTGGCGGCGATCAGCAGGCCCTGCGCGCCGGGCGACAGCCGGGGCGCAATCGCCAGCCACGCCAGCCAGGCCCACAGCGTGCCCACCGTGCCCGGCGCGATGCGCGACAGGCCGCTGCCCGCGCCCAGCGCGATGAAGTGCGCCGGGTGCGCGAGCAGAAAGCGCGCGCCGGGGCGCGCGGGGCTGGCGTCGTACTGCATGGGCATTGGGGCGTTGCGAAGGGATGGCATGCGGATGTGCGCGCGTTGGAGCGGCGGCGGTCACCGGAAATGGTCGAACGAAGCATACCCGTGCGCCACCGCCTGCCCTTGCGCGTCCACCAGCCGCAGGCCCGGCTGCGCCTCGATGCGGCCGATGCGGGTGACGGGCGTGCCGCTGGCCTGCGCGGCGGCGGCCACGGCGTCGCGCAGGGCGGGCGGGGCGGTGAACAGCAGCTCGTAGTCGTCGCCCCCGGCCAGCGTGCATTGGTGGATCAATTCAGGGTCAAATGGGCCTCCAGCGCTTTCTGGATAAGCACATGCAGCTATCAAATTAGTAGTAATCGACGCATCCACGCAGGCCCCCGCGCCCGATGCCTTCAGGATGTGCCCCAGGTCGCCCAGCAGCCCGTCGCTCACGTCCATGGCGCTGCTGGCGATGCCGCGCAGTGCCAGCCCCAGCGCCACGCGGGGCGTGGGGCGCTCCAGGCGCTCGCGGGCGCGGGCCAGTGTTGCGGCGGGCAGGCGGATGCGGCCCAGCAGGGCTTCGAGCGCCAGCCGCGCATCGCCCAGCGTGCCGCTCACGTAGAGGTCGTCGCCAGCGCGCGCGCCGCTGCGCAGCAGGGCCTGGCCCGCGTGTACCTCGCCGAACACGGTGATGCAAATGTTCAGCGGGCCTCGCGTGGTGTCGCCGCCGACCAGTTCGCAGCCATGCGCGTCGGCCAGCCGCAGCAGGCCGCGCGCGAAGGCGGCCAGCCAGGGCTCGTCCACGCGCGGCAGCGCCAGGGCCAGGGTGAAGGCCAGCGGGCGCGCGCCGCAGGCGGCCAGGTCGCTCAGGTTCACGGCCAGGGCCTTGTGGCCCAGGGCCTCGGGGCTCACGTCCGCGAAGAAGTGCCGGCCCTCGACCAGCATGTCGCTGGAGACGGCCAGTTGCATGCCCGGCGCGGGCGCGAGCAGCGCGCAGTCGTCGCCCACGCCCAGCGCCGCCTTGCGGGCGGGGCGGGTGAAGTAGCGGGCGATGAGGTCGAACTCACCCATGGCGCTCAGATGGCCACGCCGCGAAAGCGCTGCGCGGCCTGGCGGCTGACTTCTGCCAGCAACTGCTCCTCGCGCTGGCGCTCGCGCAGCCAGCGGGCGTCGTTCTGGCCCGCCTCGACCTCGGTGCGCAGCATGTGCATGGCGTTGGCTGCGCCCTGCATGGCGGCGTGGCTGGCGATCTTGTCCATGGTGTGCAGGATGTGCTCGCGCAGCGGCAGGTGCTCGCCCGTGGCGGGGTCCACGTACACGGCGTCCAGCCCGAAGCGGCAGGCCTGGAAGCGGTTGTAGGTATAGACCAGGTAGTCGTCTTCCTGCGGGGCGAAGGGCTGCTCGGCCAGGAACCACGCGCCCAGCGACTGCACGTAGCCCGCCAGCGCGGCGGCGCGCTCGATGGTCAGCGGCGTGTCGAACACGCGGATCTCGATGGTGCCGAACTCGGGCTTGGGGCGGATGTCCCAGTAGAAGTCCTTCATGCTCTTGACCACGCCGGTGCGCGTCATCTTGTCGAAGTAGGCGCTGAAGTCTTCCCACGTCAGCGCCAGCGGCGCGCGGCCCGACAGCGGGAAGGCGAACACCGAGTTCAGCCGCGCCGAGTCGAACGCCGTGTCGTGCCCCTGCACGTAGGGGCTGGACGCCGACAGCGCGATGAAGTGCGGGATGTAGCGGCTCATGCGGTGCAGCATCAGCAGGGCCGCGTTCGCGTCGGGGCAGCCGATGTGGACGTGCTGGCCGAAGATGGTGAACTGCTTGGAGAGGTAGCCGTACAGCTCCGACAGCTCGCGAAAGCGCGGCTTGTCGTAGATGCGCCGCTCGTGCCACTGCTGGAAGGGGTGCGTGCCGCCGCCCACCACGGCGATGTTGAGCTTGTCGGCGCTTTTCACCAGCGCGTCGCGGATGGGCGTGAGCTGCCCCAGCACCTCGCTGGCCGAGTGGCAGATGCCGGTGGAGATCTCGATCATGCTGTTGGTCATCTCGGGCACCACGCTGCCGGGCAGCGGGGCGCGGCGCATCAGGCGCAGCATGTCTTCGGCGTAGGGGGCCAGGTCGTAGTCGTGGGTGTTGACGAGCTGCAGCTCCAGCTCCACGCCCAGCGTCAGCGGTTCGGAATGGTGGAAGGGTTCCAGGCTCATGGCTGCGTGTCTCCGTCAGGGCCCCGGGCCGTCAGCGGCGCCCAGGGTTTGGAGCTTTCGCCCGCGCGGTAGATCGCCACGGTGGCGATGACGGCGCCCAGCACCTCCATCAGCAAAATGGCGGGCAGCGCCACCCCCGCGATCATGCGGCCGGTGGCGGGCGATGCCACCACGAACTGCGAGGCGATGAGCAGCGCGATGGACGACATGGGCGTCATCGCGCCGCCCATCCACAGCGCCTGCTTCCAGCTCGCGCCGCTGCCCACGTTGCCCAGCGCCACGCCCGTGACCTTGGCGAGCAGGCGCACGGCGATCAGCGCCAGCACCACGCCCGCCACGGGGGCGCTCCAGTCGGCCTGCGCCGCCACGGTGGAGACCAGCACGAACATCAGCATGGTCAGCAGCGACGAGGCATTGCCCAACTGGCGCGGCCAGGCCCAGGGGCGCGGGTTGAGCTGCTTGACCAGCATGCCGCCCAGCAGCGCCGCCAGCGGCGCCGAGCCGCCCATGTGCGCGGCCACGGCCGTGCCTGCGGCCACCAGGGTCAGGAACAGCATGGACGTGTTCTCGCTCGTGGGGCTCATGAAGCGCAGCGCCGTGCGCAGCACCAGCGCCAGCACGGCCGCCACCACGATGGACACGCCCAGCACCACCACCACCGGATAGATGGTCTCGAACACGGTGAGGCCGTGGCGGTTGGCCAGCTCGGCCCGGGCGCTGCCCAGCGCCAGCGCGTACAGCGACGACAGGGTGGTGAGCACGATGGCCCGGTCGGTCACGGGGCCTGCGGCGCGCGTGTCGGCCACCACGCGCGTCAGCACGGCGGGCGAGGCGGCCAGCGCCACCAGCGCCAGCGGGCCCGCCACCTGCGCGGGCAGCTTCAGCCACACCAGCACCCCATAGACGGCGAAGTAGGTCAGCGCCGATTCGGCAAGGCTTTGCACCAGCACCATGGGGTTGTGGCGGAACCAGCGCAGCGGAATGCGACCGCCGCACTCGAACAGCACCAGGGCCACGCCCAGCTCCAGCAGGAACAGGCCGATGCCCTGCAGCGGCCACACGGCGCCGCTGAAGCCCGCCAGCCCCGCCACCGTGCCCACCAGCGAATAGCCCACCACCTTGGGCAGGCCCGTGTGGCGCTGCGTGAGATAGCCCGCCATGGCGGCAACGGCGAGCAGCAGCGACCACTGCACCGTGGGCAATCCGGCCGAGGGGCGCAGCCATTGCGCCCAGAAGCTCAGGATTTCGTTCATGTGATGGAGTCCTCGAAATAGCAGCCGCCGCGGCGGCCAGCGGGCGCTGCCCGGAATGTACCGGCCCGGGCATGCCTGCCCTGTAGGACAGGCGCCTGGCCGGTCAGGCGGCGTTGCGCCCCGGAACGAAGAAGCTCAGCGGCGCGCGGCGCGCGCGCGAGCGTATGGCCGCGTAGATGCGCGAGCGGTCCACGCCGCTCACGTTCTGTGCCCGCAGCGCCAGCCGGAACGCCAGGTAGAAGCTGACCGATACGTTCAGCGCCCCCACCAGCGGCAGCGAGGCCACGGCCCACCAGAAGGCACTCTGGTGCAGTACATCCAGACCCAGCGTGGCGCTGGCGGCGGCCACCTGGCCGGTCGAGAGTGTGACATGGCGCACGTCCAGCCCCAATCCGAAAAACCCTGCGAACGCCGGGACCAGGCCCAGCATGAAGCCCAGCGAGATGTTGGCCGCGAAGCCCGAGATGTGCTCGCGCAGAAAACGCGCCCATCGCGCGGCGCGCGGCGCGCCCAGCAGGCCGGTGATGCGCGGGTTGTAGTGCAGGGCCGAGTCCAGGCGGTGCAGCACGAACCAGTTCTCTACCCAGCCTGCGACGATGCTCGACGCGAACAGCAGCACCCCCGTGAACGCCGCGAAGAACAGCGACGGCCCCAGCAGGTGCAGCGACGCCAGCACGTGCCGCGCCTCGCGTTCGCTGATGGCGGGGTGGCCCGTGGCCAGGGCGATGAGCGCGGCCAGCGCCAGCACCGCCGGGATCACTACCAGCACGTTGCCCAGCACGGCGGCCACCTGCGTGCGCACCAGGTGCGTGATCTCGTCCACGAACGCCTGCACGCCGTCATTGCCGCTGCCCAGGTCCTTGAGCTTGGCGGCCATGGCGGGCGCGGTCATGGCCGGCTGCTTGGTGGCGACCGTGAGGTGCAGCAGCTGGATCAGCACGAAGGTGACGGCGTAGTTCACCCCCGCCATGAAGCCGCCCCAGAACGCCGACAGCGCCAGCGCGTGCAGGGCGAACTTGGCGAGCGTGGTGAAGGCCATCAGCGCGCCGCCGCCCGCGGCCTTGCGCACCATGGCGCGGTACTCGGCCCCGGTGCGGGTGATGTAGTGCTCGCCCGTCTCGGCGCTGCGCTCGGCCACCTTGGCGGCCAGCAGCGACGAGTTGGACGCCAGCAGCGCGCGCACGCTGCGCTGCTCCTGGCCCACCCTCACCAGCCGCGCCAGCAGCCGCGCGGCGGTCACGGCAGGCTGGGGCGAGAGCAGGCAGTCCAGCAGCTCGCGCACGCGCAGGATGCGCTCGCGCAACTGGCGCAACAGGAACACCAGGCCCACGGAGATGCCGTTGTCCTCGAAGTGCGTGTACACCGTGGCCGTGGCCGCCCGGCACGCCTCCAGCCGCTCGCGCAGGCGCTGGGCCGCTTCATTCAGGCGGTCGGGCGTGCGCAGCGGGTGCAGGGCCTCCACGCGCAGGCTCTCCACGTCGCGGATCAGCGCATGAAAGGGCTGCGCCTCGCGCGCGGACTCGCTCATGCGCAGGCGCAGCTCGGGCGCGAAGCCGGTCGAGAGGATCTGGCCCGCGCAGTAGGTGATGGCGTCGAGCAGCGCCCGGTGCCAGCGCGAGGGGCCGTCGGCATCGTGCGGCGCCAGCAGGGCGACCACGCGCTGGAGCGGCTCCTCCTCCAGCGCCGCCAGCCACTGCGCGTCGAACGCGCTGGGCAGCGCCAGCATGAACAGCTCGCCCGCGTCGATGGTCTCGGGGCTGCCCGGCAGCAGCTTGGTGCGCAGGCGCTGGCCGATCTCGCTGACCAGCGCGGTGCGCGGCGCAAAGCCGAAGTCCGTCAGCAGGGTGGTGATGTCCACGTGCTCCACCAGCGTGGCCCACCAGGCCTGCAGCCGGGGCTGGATGTCGGGGCGGGCCTCCACCGCGTCCAGAAAGAGCCGCACGCGCCCCACGGCGGCGGGCACGGAGTCGCGCTGGCCGCGCACCCAGTCCAGCAGGCGGATCAGCCACAGGTGGCGGTGCGCCAGGCTGGCCTGCGGGTCCAGCTCGGCCAGCAGGGCGGTCAAGTCTTTCAATGGAGCACCCGTGCGCCCGAGGGGCCGTGCCCCGCCGCCTCCAGCACGAACAGCGGCACGGGCGTGGCGAACGGCGCGCCCTCTTCGGTCACGCAGTGGAAGGTGCCGTGCATGGTGCCGCTGGCCGTGCGCAGGCGGCAGCCGCTGGTGTACTGGAACGATTCGCCCGGCTTGAGCAGCGGCTGGTGCCCCACCACGCCCAGGCCCTTGACCTCCTCGGTATGGCCGCGCGCGTCGCTGATGATCCAGTGGCGCGAAATGAGCTGCGCCGGGGCGGTGCCCAGGTTGGTGATGGTGATCGTGTAGGCGAAGCTGAACACGCCGTCATCCGGCGCGGACTGCTCGGGCAGGTACTCGGGCTGCACCTGCACGTCGAACTGGTACTTGGTGGGCATGCGCGAATGGTAACTGCGACAATCCGCCGCATGACCCGCCCCACCTACCGCATCGCCCCGTCCATCCTGTCCGCCGACTTCGCCCGCCTGGGCGAGGAAGTGCGCAGCGTCATCGCCGCAGGCGCGGACTGGATCCACTTCGACGTGATGGACAACCATTACGTGCCCAACCTGACCTTCGGCCCCATGGTCTGCCAGGCACTCAAGCCCCACGCGGGCGCCACGCCCATCGACGTGCATCTGATGATCGAACCGGTGGACGCCCTGGCCGCCGCGTTTGCCGACGCGGGGGCGGACTACATCAGCTTCCACCCCGACGCCTCGCCCCACGTACACCGCAGCATCCAGGCCATCCGCGCCAAGGGCGTCAAGCCCGGCCTGGTGTTCAACCCCGCGCAGCCGCTGGACGTGCTGGACTGGGTGATCGACGACATCGACCTGATCCTCATCATGAGCGTCAACCCCGGGTTCGGCGGCCAGAGCTTCATCGACTCGGCCCTGCGCAAGATCGAGGCCGTGCGCCGCCGCATCGACGCGACGGGCAAGGACATCCGCCTGGAGGTGGACGGCGGCATCAAGGCCGACAACATCCGCCGCGTGGCGGACGCGGGGGCGGACACCTTCGTGGCGGGCAGCGCCATCTTCGGCAAGCCGGACTACCAGGGCGTCATCAACGCCATGCGCACCCAATTGGCCTGAAACGCTCATTATTTGATAGCTATCTGCGCTTGATGGATAAGCGCTAGAGGCCGATTTCATTCAAATTTCTATTGGGGCGGCGGCACGATCGTCGTCGTGACCGATTCGCGCAGCACGCCGCCGCCCGACACCGAGCCGCTGGCCGGCGCCGACTGCACGCGGCGCAGGCACTCCGCCTGATCCGCAGCGCTCTGGAAGGCGGCGCAGCGCTGGGTGGCGTTGTCCGCTGCGGTCGGGCCGGGGTTGCTCAACTGGCCCTTGCGCGCGGCGTCCAGGGCGTTGTCGGCTTCGCGCAGGCAGGTGGCCAGGCTGTCCTGGGTGTTGCGGGTCTGGCACTTCTCGCGCTCCTGCTCATAGCGCGCCCGCGCGTCCTGCGGCGGGGTCTGCGCCAGCGCGGCGCAGGTGCCGAACAAGGCGGCGGCGATGAAGGGCGCAGTCCAGGCTGTGCGGTGTGTCATGGCAGGGGTTCCTTGGATGAACGGACAAAACGAATGGTTGCCCGCAGCGTAGGCGCGCCCGGCGCCGCGCCTTGTCGGACGGTTCCCAGCGCCGCCGTCAGCCCAGGCGCTCAGTGGGCGCTGGGTAAACTCAGTTCATGAACGCTCGCGCCCCCCTCACCGCCGTGCTCTCCCGCGTGGACGCGGCCATCATCGACCTGGACGGCACCCTGGTGGACACCCTGGGCGACTTCGCGGCGGCGCTGGGCGGCATGCTGCGCGACCTGGGCTTGCCGCCCATCGGCGCACAGCACATCGAGCAGATGGTGGGCAAGGGCTCCGAGCACCTGCTGCGTTCAGTGCTCAATCACGTTCTGGCGCTTGATGGGAAAGCACAGGCAGCTATCAAAACAGAAGCGTTGTACCCCGCCGCCTGGGCCAGCTACCAGCGCCACTACCTGGCCGTGAACGGCCAGTACGCCGCCGTCTATGCGGGGGCGCATGAGGGGCTGCAGGCGCTGCGCGGCGCGGGCCTGCGCCTGGCCTGCCTGACCAACAAGCCCACGGGCTTTGCCGTGCCGCTGCTGCGCGCCAAGGGGCTTGATGGCTACTTCGACCACGTGTTCGGCGGCGACGCCTTCGCGCGCAAGAAGCCCGACCCGCTGCCCCTCGTCAAGACCTGCGAGGCCCTGGGTACGCAGCCCGCGCGCACGCTGATGGTGGGCGACAGCAGCAACGACGCGCAGGCCGCGCGCGCGGCGGGCTGCCCGGTGGTGCTGGTGACCTACGGCTACAACCACGGCCAGCCCGTGCGGGCCGTGGATGCGGATGGTTTCGTGGATTCGCTGGCGCAGCTAGGCGCCTAGGCGCGGCGCGGGCGCAGGGGCCGCAATGGCGGCCTGGGCGGCATCCGCGTGCGACAGGCGGAACACCGCCACCGCCTCCACGAGCTGGCCCGCCTGCGTCTTGAGGCTGTCGGCCGCCGCCGCGCTTTGCTCCACCAGCGCGGCGTTCTGCTGTGTGGCCTGGTCCATCTGCGTGATGGCCTCGCCCACCTGCAAGACGCCCTGGCTCTGCTCGCTGCTGGCGGCGCTGATCTCGCCCATGATGTCCGTCACGCGGCGGATGGCACTCACCACCTCGGTCATGGTGGCGCCCGCCTTGTCCACCAGGGCCGTGCCGCGTTCCACGCGCTCCACGCTGGTGCCGATCAGGCCCTTGATCTCCCGGGCCGCCTCGGCGCTGCGCTGGGCCAGGCTGCGCACCTCGCCCGCCACCACGGCGAAGCCCCGGCCCTGGTCGCCCGCGCGTGCGGCTTCCACGGCGGCGTTCAGCGCCAGGATGTTGGTCTGGAAGGCGATGCCGTCGATCACGCCAATGATGTCGGCGATCTTCTTGCTGCTGTCGTTGATGCCCTTCATGGTGTCCACCACTTCGGCCACCACCTCGCCGCCTTGCACCGCCACGGTGGATGCGCTCATCGCCAGTTGGTTGGCCTGGCGCGCGTTGTCGGCGTTCTGCTTGACGGTGGAGCCCAGTTCTTCCATCGACGCGGCGGTCTGCTGCAGGGCCGACGCCTGCTGCTCCGTGCGCGCCGACAGGTCGCTGTTGCCCATGGCGATCTCCACGCTGGCCGTGGCCACGCCCTCGGCGCTGCGGCGCACGTTGCCCACGATGCCCGCCAGGCGCGACTGCATGGTGGAAAGGGCCTGCAGCAGCTGCCCGGTTTCGTCGCGGCTGCTCGCCGTGATGGGGTGCGTCAGGTCGCCGCTGGCGATGCTTTCGGCGGCCTGCTGGCCCAGCCGCACGGGCCGCACGATGGAGCGCGTGACCGTGAAGGCCAGCAGCGCGCCCAGCGCCACGGCCACCAGCGTGCCCACGCCCAGCAGCACCTGGCTGGCCCGGGCCTGGGCGCCGGTGTCGGCCTGGCTCTCGGCCAGTTGCGCGGCCATGGCGTGGCGCAGGTCGTCGAGCGACTTGAGGTACTTGTCGGCCAGGGGGCGCAGGTCCTTGTCCACCAGCGTGGGCACGTTGGGCTCGCCGCCGCGGTGCAGCTCGCGGATCTCGGCCAGCTTGTCGCTGTAGGCCGTGCGCGCGGCGGCGATGGCGGCGAGCAGCGCGCGCCCCGGCTCGCCCTGCACCAGCGCCTCGATGCGCTTGACCTTGGCGTCCATGCCCTTCGCGGTGGCCTCGGTGTCGGCCGTGAGCTTGTCCATGTAGTCGCGGTCGATGGCCTTGAGGAAGGCCTCGGTGCGCACCCAGTTCAGGCGGATGTCGGCCGCCCAGTCTTCCACCAGCAGTTGCTGCTCGATCTCCTGCGTGGCGGCCCGCTCGCTTGCGCCCTGCAGGCTGGCGATGCGCCACATGCCCGTGGCGGCGATCAGGGCCGTGATGAGCAGGATGACGCCAAAGGACGCGCCCAGGCGCAGGCCGACGGAGAGGTTGGCGGGTTTCATGGCAGTGCGTTCAGCCTGCGGCCTTGCCCAGCAGGGCGTCCTTGAGCTTCCAGTCCGCCGGGGCGTGGCCCAGCCAGATGCCCAGCAGCGCGTTGAAGAACTCGGGCTCCTTGAACGGCTCGCCCTGCCGCACGCCCTTGACGGTGATGACGGTGCCGGTGCCGGGTATCCAGTCGATCAAGAACTGGTCGCCTGCCAGCAGCTTCTTGTGCTCCGAGAAGATCTGGCCCATGCGCAGCACGCCCGGGATGAGCTTGGAGAACGCCGCCCGGTCCATGTTGTCTTCCATGCCGCGCGAGAACAGCTTGCCCAGTTCGGACGAGTCGATGTCGCGCAGCATGGTGATGCTCACGCGCTTGGGGCCCTTGAGGGCGGCCACCTCCTGGGGCGTTTGTGCCGTTTTCTCCAGGTACAGGCCCGCCGTGTACACCTTGAACACGGCCTTGTAACGCACCCCGGCGCCATTGAGCACGAGGCCGGTGCCGCCCACGCTGGCGGTCTCCGCGTATTTCACGTCGGCCACGGTCACAGGCTGGGCGGCGGCGCTGGCCGCCAGAAGAAAAGCCCCCGCCGCCACGGCGCACCGTTGTAGGAATGTTGTCATGGTTGTCTCCAAAAAAGCACGATCGTGCGTTTCTAATTGTTGCTGCGCCGGACGCTGGCCGCAACAGGGTTTTCGAGCGGTTGCGACCGCCGCTGGCGCGGCGTTGCCGGAACCCCCCAAGATGCCCAGGAAAGCTTTGCTACACTTTGCCCACCATGTTCATTCACCACGTGTTCATCACAGGTTGCAGCGACCGGGGAGCCTGGCCCTGGCGTCAGCCTGTCAGCCTGAACGCCTGATGGCACCTGGGCCTGCCGCCCCAGCGTGCGCCCGTGGCCCTCACCCCAGCGGTGGGCCGATTGACCGAATGAACCGCAGCGCCCCGTACCTTTCCCGGGCCTGCGCATAGCCGGGAGCCTTCCCCGTGATCACAGAACTTGAATTCAAAAGCCTGGCCAGCGATGGCTACAACCGCATTCCGCTCATGGCCGAAGCCTTTGCGGACCTGGAAACGCCCCTGTCGCTGTACCTCAAGCTCGCCCACACCAAGGACGGCGGGCGGCACAGCTTTCTGCTCGAATCCGTGGTGGGCGGCGAGCGCTTTGGCCGCTACAGCTTCATCGGCCTGCCCGCGCGCACGCTGCTGCGCGCCAGCGGCTTCGGCGACGCGGCCAGGACCGAGGTCGTGACCGACGGCCAGGTGGTCGAGACGGCGGCGGGCAACCCGCTGGACTTCATCGAGGCGTACCAAAAGCGCTTCAGGGTGGCGCTGCGCCCCGGCCTGCCGCGCTTTTGCGGCGGCCTGGCGGGCTACTTCGGCTACGACGCGGTGCGCTACATCGAGAAGAAGCTCGAAGAGTCCTGCCCGCCCGACACCCTGGGCTGCCCCGACATATTGTTGCTGCAGTGCGAGGAGCTGGCCGTCATCGACAACCTGTCGGGCAAGCTCTACCTCATCGTCTATGCCGACCCGGCCCAGCCCGAGGCGTATGCCCGCGCCAAGAAGCGCCTGCGCGAACTGAAAGACCAGCTCAGGTACTCGGTCAGCGCGCCCATCGTCAAACCGACCGAAAGCCACCCCGCCCAGCGCGACTTCGCCAAGGCCGACTATCTGGAAGCCGTGAACCGCGCCAAGGAGCTGATCGCCGCGGGCGACTTCATGCAGGTGCAGGTGGGCCAGCGCATCCACAAGCGCTACACCGAATCGCCCCTCTCCCTGTACCGCGCCCTGCGCTCGCTGAACCCGTCGCCGTACATGTACTTCTACGACTTCGGCGACTTCCACGTGGTGGGCGCCAGCCCCGAGATCCTGGTGCGCCAGGAGCGCACCGACGAAGGCGCCAAGGTCACCATCCGCCCCCTGGCGGGCACGCGCCCGCGCGGCGCCACGCCCGAGAAGGACAAGGCCACCGAGGTCGAACTCATCAACGACCCCAAGGAGCGCGCCGAGCACGTCATGCTGATCGACCTGGCGCGCAACGACATCGGCCGCATCGCCAAGACCGGCACCGTGAAGGTGACCGAGGCTTTTGCCGTGGAGCGCTACAGCCACGTGATGCACATCGTGAGCAACGTCGAGGGCGTGCTGCACGACGGCATGACCAGCATGGACGTGCTGCGCGCCACCTTCCCGGCGGGCACGCTCACCGGCGCGCCCAAGGTGCATGCGATGGAACTCATCGACCAGTTGGAACCCACCAAGCGCGGCCTGTACGGCGGCGCGTGCGGGTATCTGAGCTACGCGGGCGACATGGACGTGGCCATCGCCATCCGCACCGGCATCGTCAAGAACGGCACGCTGTACGTGCAGGCGGCTGCGGGCGTGGTGGCCGACTCTGTCCCCGAGCTGGAATGGAAGGAAACCGAGCACAAGGCCCGCGCCCTGCTGCGCGCGGCGGAACTCGTCGAGGAGGGCCTGGAATGAGCCGCATGAAACTCTTGATGGTCGATAACTACGACAGCTTCACATACAACATCGTCCAGTACTTCGGTGAGCTGGGCGCCGAGGTGGAGGTGTTCCGCAACGACGAGATCACGCTCGACGGCATCGCGGCGCGCGCGCCCGACCGGCTGGTCATCTCGCCCGGCCCCTGCTCGCCCGCCGAGGCGGGCATTTCGGTCGCGGCCATCCAGCACTTCGCGGGCAGGCTGCCCATTCTGGGCGTGTGCCTGGGCCACCAGAGCATCGGTGCGGCCTTCGGTGGCAACATCATCCGCGCGCGGGAGCTGATGCACGGCAAGACCAGCGTCATCACCACCACGCAAAAGGGCGTGTTCGCGGGGCTGCCCGAAAAATTCACCGTCAACCGCTACCACTCCCTCGCCATCGAGCGCGCCACCTGCCCCGAGGTGCTGGAGGTCACGGCCTGGACGGAGGACGGCGAGATCATGGGCGTGCGCCACAAGACGCTGCCCATCGAGGGCGTGCAGTTCCACCCCGAAAGCATCCTCACCGAGCACGGGCACGCCATGCTGAAGAACTTTCTGGAGCAGGCGCCGTGACGGGTGTCATCGAGCCGCAGCAACTGCTGATGTTCGTCGCGGCGGGCTGGCTGCTCAACCTCACGCCGGGGCCGGACGTGCTCTACATCGTGTCCAACGCGCTGCGCTCGGGCACGCGCGCGGGCGTCGTGGCGGGGCTGGGCATCACGGCCGGGTGCTTCGTTCACACCTTCGCCGCCGCCGTGGGCGTGGGGGCGCTGCTGGCCACGTCGGCCACGGCGTTCACCGTGCTCAAGTGGGCGGGTGCGGCCTACCTGGTGTGGATGGGCGCGCGCATGCTGCTGCCCGGCCAGCCCTCGGGCGACGGCGGCAGCGGCGTTGCGCCCGCGCAGGCCATGCCGCTGTCCAGGGTGTTCCTGGGCGGTTTCTGGACGAACGTACTCAACCCCAAGGTCGCCATCTTCTTCCTGGCCTTCGTGCCGCAGTTCATCGCGCCGGGGGCGGACAACAAGGCGCTGGCCTTCGTGCTGCTGGGCGTGCTGTTCAACGTGAACGCCATCCCCGTGAACGTGGGCTGGGCGCTGGCGGCGGGCTGGATGGCGCGGCGCGTGCGCGCCCTGCACTGGCTGGACCGCGTGGCGGGCGCCATGTTCATCGGTTTCGGAATCAAGCTGGCCCTGTCGGACCGGCCCTAGGAGACAAGCACCATGTCCATCACTCCCCAAGAAGCGCTGCAGCGCACCATCGAGCACCGCGAGATCTTCCACGACGAGATGCTGCACCTGATGCGCATGATCATGCGCGGCGAGCTGTCGCCCGTCATGACGGCGGCCATCGTCACCGGCCTGCGCGTGAAGAAGGAAACCATCGGCGAGATCACCGCCGCCGCGCAGGTGATGCGCGAGTTCTCCACCAAGGTACACGTCCACGACGCCACGCACCTGGTGGACATCGTGGGCACGGGCGGCGATGGCGCGGGCACCTTCAACATCTCCACCTGCGCCATGTTCGTGGCCGCCGCCGCAGGGGCCAAGACGGCCAAGCACGGCGGGCGCGGCGTCTCCAGCAAGAGCGGCAGCGCCGACGTGATGGAGGCGCTGGGCATCCACATCAACCTGCCGCCCGAGGCCATCGCCCGGTGCATCGCCGAGGTGGGCATGGGCTTCATGTTCGCGCCCAACCACCATCCCGCCATGAAGAACGTGGCCCCCGTGCGCAAGGAGCTGGGCGTGCGCACCCTGTTCAACATCCTGGGGCCGCTGACCAACCCGGCGGGCGCGCCCAACATCCTCATGGGCGTGTTCCACCCCGACCTCGTGGGTATCCAGGTGCGCGCGCTGCAGCGCCTGGGCGCGGAGCACGCGGTAGTCGTCTATGGCCGCGACGGCATGGACGAGGTGAGCCTGGGCGCGTCCACGCTGGTGGGCGAGCTGAAGAACGGCCAGATCACCGAGTACGAAATCCACCCCGAGGACTTTGGCCTGGCCATGGCGAGCCACCGCGCCTTCAAGGTGGACACACCCGAGCAGTCGCGCGACATGCTGATCGGCGTGCTGAAGGGCGCGCCCGGCGCGGCGCACGACATCGTGTGCCTGAACGCAGGCGTGGCGCTGTACGCGGCCAACGTGGTGGACTCGGTGCCCGCAGGGCTGGCCAAGGCGCGCGAGGCCATCGCATCCGGCGCGGCGCTGGCCAAGCTGGAGCAGCTGGTCACGCGCACGCACGCCCTGGCGGAGGTGGCGCAATGAGCAGCGACATCCTCAACAAGATCGTCGCCGTCAAGCACGAGGAAGTGGCCGCCGCGCAAAAGCGCCTGCCCCTGGCGGCCATGCGCGCCGACGCCGAGAGCCGCGTGCTCACCCGTGACTTCGAGGGCGCGCTGCGCGCCAAGGTCGCCCGGGGCCAGGCAGCGGTGATTGCCGAGATCAAGAAGGCCAGCCCATCCAAGGGCGTGCTGCGCGCCGACTTCATCCCGGCCGACATCGCGCAAAGCTATGCCGAAGGCGACGGCAAGGTCAGCGCGGCCTGCCTGTCGGTGCTGACGGACAGGCAGTTCTTCCAGGGCGGCGTGGACTACCTCAAGCAGGCGCGCGCGAGCTGCCAGTTGCCGGTGCTGCGCAAGGATTTCATGGTCGATGCCTACCAAATTTACGAGGCGCGGGCCATGGGCGCAGACGCCATCCTGCTGATCGCCGCCTGCCTTCAGGATTCGCAAATGGCCGACTTCGAGGCCATCGCCCGCAGCCTGGACATGGCCGTGCTGGTGGAGGTACACGACGGCGCCGAGCTGGAGCGGGCGCTCAAGCTCAAGACCCCGCTGGTGGGCATCAACAACCGCAACCTGCGCACGTTTGAAGTCAGCCTGCAGACCACGCTGGACCTGCAAAAGCACGTGCCCGCCGACCGCCTGTTGGTCACCGAGTCCGGCATCCTCGCGCCCGCCGACGTGCAGCGCATGCGCGAGGCCGGTGTACACGCCTTCCTCGTCGGCGAAGCCTTCATGCGCGCGCCCGACCCGGGGCAGGCACTGGCATCGCTATTTTCTTGATAGCTGCATGTGCTTGCTGGATAAGCGCTGGAGGCCGATTTGACCCAAAACGCTGACGCCCAGCTCGTCACCGCCGACCCGGCCCACTGGCCCGTGGCCCCGGGCTGGCAGCCGCTGGTGGACGGCTTTTTTGCCAGCGAACGCGGGCAGTCGCTGCTGTCCTTTTTGAACGCGCGGCTGCAGGCGGGCGCCACCGTCTTCCCGCCGCGCCCGCTGCGCGCGCTGGAGCTGACGCCGCCGGGCAGCGTGCGCGTGGTCATCCTGGGGCAGGACCCCTACCACGGGCGCGGCCAGGCCGAGGGGCTGGCCTTCTCCGTCGCGCCCGGCGTGCGCCTGCCGCCGTCGCTGCAGAACATCTTCAAGGAAATGCAGCGCGACCTGGGCGTGCCCTTTCCGCCGTTCCCCCAGCCCGGCGGCAGCCTGGTGCAGTGGGCGAAGAACGGCGTGCTGCTGCTCAACACCTGCCTCACGGTGGAGGAGGGCCAACCCGCCAGCCACGCGGGCCAGGGCTGGGAGGCGTTGACCGACGCCGTCATCCGCCACGTGGCCGAAGGCGCGCGCCCGGTGGTGTTCATGCTCTGGGGCGCGCACGCGCAGGGAAAGCGCGCGCTGATCCCGCCAGGCCGGGGGCATTTGCTGCTCATGTCCAACCACCCCTCGCCCCTGTCGGCGCTGCGCCCGCCCGTGCCGTTCATCGGCAACGGGCACTTCGGCAAGGCGCGCGCCTTCCGCGAGCAGCACGGATACTGATCGTCTGATTTTTTCAAGGAGCATGGCAATGCGTATATGGACTCTGGGCGCGGTGTTGTTGGCATGGGCGGTAGGGGCGCAGGCGCAGACCTGGCCCGAGCGGCCCGTGCGCGTGGTGGTGCCGTTCCCGGCGAGCGGCGCGACCGACCTCGTGGCCCGCGTGGTCACGCAGCGCGTGGCGCAGGACCTGGGCCAGCAGTTCGTGGTGGACAACAAGCCCGGCGCGGGCGGCACCATCGGCTCCGCCGAGGCCGCCAAGGCGCCGCCCGACGGCTACACGCTGCTGCTCACCACCAGCAGCACGCACGCCATCTCGCCGCACCTCATGCCGCGCCTGGCCTACGACGTGCGCCGCGACTTCACGCCCGTGGCCCATGTGGCCGACGCGCCCAGCGTGCTGCTGGTCACCAACTCGCTGCCCGTCAAGACCGTCAGCGAGCTGATCGCCTACGGCAAGGCCCACCCCGGCAAGCTGAACTACGCCACCAGCGGCAACGGCACCATCGTCCACCTGAACGCGGCCGCCTTCAGCGCGCAGGCGGGCATCGAGATGACGCACGTGCCGTACAAGGGCACGGCGCTGGCCATACCCGACCTCGTGACCGGGCAGGTCCACGTGCTGTTCGACGCGTTGCCCACCGGCATGCCGCACGTCAGGGGCGGCAAGCTGCGCGCCCTGGCCGTCACCAGCGAAAAGCGCAGCACGCTCGCGCCCGAAGTGCCCACCATGGCCGAATCGGGCCTGCCCGGCTATTCGTCGGTGACGTGGTTCGGCGTGTACCTGCCCGCTGGCGCGCCGCCCGCGCTCGTGGAGCGCGTCCACAAGGCTTTCACCAAGGCCATGCAGGCGCCCGAGGTGGCTGCGGGCCTGGCCAAGCTGGGCGTGGAGCCCGCCGCGCCCAGCTCGCCTGCGCAGTTCGCTGCCATGGTGCAGGCCGACAGCGCGCGCTGGGCGGCCGTGATCCGCCAGCACAAGATCACTCTGGAGTGAACGCCATGAACCACGATGCCAAGACCCTCGACTGGAGCCTGCCCTACGCCTCGCACCGCAGCGCGGTGATGGGGCGCAACGTCGTCTCCACCTCGCAGCCGCTGGCCGCGCAGGCGGGCCTGCGCATGCTGCTGGCCGGCGGCAACGCGGTGGACGCGGCCATCGCCGCCGCCATGGCGCTCACCGTGGTCGAGCCCACGGGTTGCGGCATCGGCAGCGACGGCTTCGCCATCGTCTGGGACGGCCAGGAACTGCACGGCCTCAACGCCTCGGGCCGCTCGCCCGCCGCGTGGACGCCTGACTACTTCGCCCGGCTCGGCGGCATCCCCGAGAAGGGCTGGAACGCCGTCACCGTGCCCGGCGCCGTCTCGGCCTGGGTGGCGCTGTCCAAGCGCCTGGGCAAGCTGCCGTTCGCGCAGCTCGCGCAGCCCGCCATCGGCTACGCGCGGGGCGGCTTTCCCGTGTCGCCCGTCATCGCGCGGCTGTGGGAGCTGGGCTTGGCCAGGCTGGGTGATCAGCCGGGGTTCGCCGAATGTTTCGCGCCCGGCGGTCGCGCCCCGCGCGCCGGTGAAATCTTCCGCAGCGAGGCACACGCCCGCACGCTGGAGCTGATCGCCGCCACCGAGGGTGAAGCCTTCTACCGCGGCGAGCTGGCCGCCAAGATGGCCGCGCATGCGCAGGCCCACGGCGGCGCCATGACCGTGCAGGACCTCGCCGCGCACCAGGCCGACTGGGTGGGCACGGTCAGCCAGCGCTTCGGCGATTCGGTGATCCACGAGATCCCGCCCAACGGCCAGGGCATCGCGGCGCTGATGGCGCTGGGCATGCTCGATGCGCTGGGCGTCGGTGACCAGCCGCTCGACGGCATCGACAGCGTGCATTTGCAGGTCGAGGCCATGAAGCTCGCCTTCGCCGACCTGCACCAGTACAACGCCGACATCGCCCACATGCGCGTCGCCCCCGCCGACCTGCTGCGCCCCGAATACCTGCGCGAGCGCGCGGCGCTCATCGACCCCGCGCGCGCGGGCAGCCCCAGCTACGGCGCGCCGCGCCCCGGCGGCACGGTCTATCTGGCGGCGGCGGATGCCAGCGGCATGATGGTGTCGTTCATCCAGTCCAACTACATGGGCTTCGGCTCGGGCGTGGTCGTGCCCGGCACGGGCATCAGCCTGCAGAACCGGGGCTGCGGCTTCACGCTGGAGCCCGGCCACGCCAACGAGGTCGGCCCGCGCAAGCGCCCCTCGCACACCATCATCCCGGCCTTCGCCATGCACGCCGACGGCACGCCGCGCATGGCCTTCGGCGTGATGGGCGGCCCCATGCAGAGCCAGGGCCACACGCAGATGGCCCTGCGCGTGCTGCGCTACGGCCAGAACCCGCAGGCGGCGGCAGACGCCCCGCGCTGGCGCGTGACGGGCGGCAAGGGCGTGGCCGTGGAGCCGCACTTCGACGCGGCGGTGGTCGAGCAACTGCGCGCGCGCGGCCACGAGGTCACGGTGGAGGCGGGCAACGGCGTGTTCGCTTTCGGCGGCGCGCAGCTGGTGCTGCGCCAGGGCGACGTGTACATCGCCGGGTCGGACCCGCGCAAGGACGGGTGCGCCGTGGCGTTCTGATGCTACCGAGACGTACAATGCACAAGAGCTTTGTACGTCAACCGGAGAGCGCCATGCAGACCAAACTGACCTTGAGGCTGGAAGACCGCCTGATCGCGCAGGCCAAGGCGCGTGCCCAGCGCCGTGGCAAGTCGCTGTCGCAACTGGTGGCGGACTACTTCGTCCAGCTGGACGAGCCGAGGGCTGCGGCGGCGCGCGAGCCCCTGCCGCCGACGGTGGCCTCGCTGCGCGGCGCGCTCAAGGGCGCAGCCGTGCTGGACGAAGAAGACTGGCGCGCCCATTTGCGGGCCAAGCACGGATGACATCGCTGCTGCTCGACACCAACGTGGTGCTCGACGTGCTGCTGGACCGCGAGCCCCACGTACACGCGTCCGCCCAGGTGCTGGCGCAGGTGGAGCGCGGCGAAGTGCGCGGCTTCCTGTGCGCCACCACGGTCACCACGCTGTTCTACCTGGCGGCCCGCGCCCTGGATGCGCGCAGCGCGCGCGGCCAGATCGAGACGCTGTTGCGACTGTTCGACGTGGCGCCCGTGACCCGCATGGTGCTGGCCGATGCGCTCGGCACCGGGTTTTCCGACTACGAAGACGCCGTGCTGCACGAGGCAGCGCGGCATGCGGGCGTGCAAGGCATCGTCACGCGCAACGTGCGCGATTTTTCCGGCGCGGTGCTGCCGGTCTTCACGCCGGATGAGTGGCTGCTGGGGCAGGCCAAAAATTGAGCCAAATCGGCCTCTAGCGCTTGTCCAGCAAGCGCTGGCAGCTATTTATTTGGTAGCACTGCGCTCCAGCAGCATCGCATCCCCATAGCTGAAGAAGCGGTACCGCTGGGCGATGGCGTGGCGGTAGAGCTGCATCACGTGCCCGTAGCCCGCGAAGGCGCTCACCAGCATCATCAGCGTGCTCTTGGGCAGGTGGAAGTTGGTGACGAGGACATCCACCACCTGGAACGGGAAGCCCGGCGTGATGAAGATGTCCGTCTCGCCCGTGGCCTGGCCCGAGCGCGCCCAGGATTCGAGCGTGCGCACCGTCGTCGTGCCCACGGCCACCACGCGGCCCCCCCGCTGGCGGCAGCGCTCCAGCGCGGCCAGCGTGGCGTGGGGCACCTCGTACCACTCGCTGTGCATGCGGTGCTCGGCCAGGTTCTCGGTCTTGACGGGCTGGAAGGTGCCCGCGCCCACGTGCAGGGTGACGCAGGCAGCGTCCATGCCGCGCGCGGCCAGGGCGGCGAGCACGCCTTCGTCGAAGTGCAGCGCCGCCGTGGGCGCGGCGACGGCGCCGGGGGCGCGGGCGAACACCGTCTGGTAGCGCTGGCTGTCCTCGGCTTCGTCCGGGTCGTGCGCGGCGTTCTGCTGGCGCTCGATGTAGGGCGGCAGCGGCAGGTGGCCGTGGCGCTCCATCAGCTCCCAGGGCGTTTCGCCCGCCGGGCCGTGCAGCGCAAAGCGGAACAGCGGGCCGTCGGCGTCGGGCCAGCGGCCCAGCAAGGTGGCGTCAAAGCTGCCTGCCAGACGGACGGTGCTGCCGGGCAGGGGCTTCTTGCTGACCTTCATGTGGGCCACGACCTCGTTGCCGGTGAGAACGCGCTCGATCAGCAGCTCCAGCTTGCCGCCGCTGGCCTTTTCGCCGAACAGGCGGGCCTTGACCACGCGGGTGTCGTTGAAGACGAGCAGGTCGCCCGGCTGCAGCAACTGGGGCAGGTCGCGGAAGATGCGGTCGGCAGGCGCTGCGGCGCGGCCGTCGAGCAGGCGCGAGGCGCTGCGCTCGGGCGCGGGGTGCTGGGCGATGAGGTCGGGGGGCAGCGAGAAATCGAAGTCGCTGAGGGTGAAGGGGCGCGGTGCAGTCGTCATGCTTGAGGGCCGGACAGGCCCGTTCCAAGAGAAAGAAAGAGAAAGGAGAGGATTGTCGCAAACCCCGCCATTGAGCATCAAAAGTGCCTCCAGCGCTTATTGGACAAGCACCAGCAGCTATTGTTTACATAGCAGACGACTCGCACGCCCGGCCCAGCCCCTGCGCGAAGCGCTCGGGGTTGAGCAGCGCCACCAGCCCGCAGCCCAGGGCGCCCTGCCAGTGCAGGTAGTCGTGGCCGGTGGCGTGTTCGCGCTGGGTGACGGCGTAGCCCTTGGCGCGCAGCACGTCGCCCAGGTGGCGGTTGGTTTCCAGGATGCCGTCCTGCCCGCCGCGCGCGCCCTCGTAGCGGCCCGCGTCCAGGTAGAAGCGCACAGGGCGCTGCGGCGCCTGGGCATACGCCCGCATCATGTGGCCGGGGATCTCGCCCGGCGGCGCCCACCAGTACGAGCCCGACAGGCTGAGCACGTTGCCGAACCAGTGCGGCAGTTGCAGCGCCGCGGAGGCCGACGCCAGGCCGCCGTAGCTGGAGCCGCCGATCACCGTCGCGGCGGCGGGCCGTGCCAGGCCCTGGGCGCGCACCCAGGGCATCAGCTCCTCGTCCAGAAAGCGCGCGAACAGCGGGTTGGGCGGCAGCTCGGTGGCGCGGGCCTCGGGGCTGGGGTTGGAGACCAGCACCACCGCCGTGGGCGGGATCAGGCCGTCGGCGATGAGGTTGTCCACGATGCGCGGCGTGGGCACGTCCTGCTGGTAGGCGTGGGCGTCGAACAGCACGAGCAGCGCCTGGGGCGCGGCGCCTGCGGGGCGGTACAGCCACACGGGGCGCTGGTTGCCCAGCACGCGGCTGGCGACCTCGTGGCGCGTGAGGGTGCCCTGCGCCACGCCGGGGCGCGGCGCCACCCAGGGCTGGGGCGGGGCCTGGGGCAGCTCCAGCACCGAGGCGCCTTGGTACACGTCCAGCGCCGCGTCGGCCCGTGCCGGGAACACGCGCGGGTTCAGCGGGTCGCGCTGCGCGGTCGCCAGGATCATGCGGCGGTTGTCGGTGGCGCTGCCCTGCACGCGCGGCACGTCGGGCGCCAGGCGGTACGACAGGCGGGCGCTGGCGGGCATGCGGAAGGTGGCCCACCACACGTCGCTTTGCCCCAATCGCGCCAGCGGGTCGTGGTTGCCCGAGGGGCTGCCGAACAGGCGCACGCTCTGCGTCATGTCCGCGCCTGTGCCCGTGCCGCGCCACAGAAAGGTGACCAGCGACTCGCGCTCGGACAGCGGCTCCACCAGCGGCGTGCCGTGCTGGGCGCGCTCCTGCCAGAAGGCATCCGTAGTGCCGCCTTCGGCCAGCGTGCGCACCAGGGCGCGCAGGCGGGGGCTTTGCAGGGGCGCGGCGTCGGCAGGCGTGTCGGCGGCGGGCGCCAGGGTGCGGGCGATGCGCAGGGTGTAGGGGCCGGGCTGGGCGCCTTCGCGCACCTGCAACTGCTGGCCGGGCCGCAGCTGCCAGGTAAAGCCCTGGGGGCTGGCGCCCTCGGCCACCAGGCGGCGCAGGTGGCGGCCATCGGCGTCGATCAGGTCGAGCACGGCGCCGGGGCCGTCGAAATCGCCCTGCGCCACGTGCCCGGCGGGCGCCTGCACCTGCCAGCGCAGTGCTTGGGCAGGGGCGAGTTCGCCCCGCGCGGGCGTGCCCACGGCCAGTTCGGGGGGCGAGGCCCAGGCGAGGCAGGGGGACAGGAGGAGCGGCAGGAGAGAGTTTTTCATGCTGAAGAGCCCAACTACCAGGGCTGTCCCGGCAGGTCCGACCACAGCTGCGCCAGGTCGGGAAAGTTCCATTTGTCCGGGTCCTCGCGCGCGGCAATCTTTTCATTGCAGCCGGGCGCGGCCAGGTTCACCAGCTCGGGCGGGATGCGCAGGTCGGACTTGGTGGAGAAGAACACCCGGACGACGGGCGTGGTCAGCGCGGCGGGCGACTGCTCGGTCACCACGCCGATGCGGCCCGAGGTCAGCCGCACCAGCGAGCCCACGGGGTAGATGCCGATGCTTTTCACGAACGCCTGGAAGATGCGCGCGTCCAGGTGGTCGTTCGTCCACTCCGCCATGCGGCGCAGCGACTCGGCCGGGTCCCAGCCGCGCTTGTAGGGGCGGTCGGACGTGATGGCGTCGTACACGTCGCAGACGGCCGCCATGCGCGCGATCACGCTGATGCCGTCGCCCTGCAGCCGGTCGGGGTAGCCCGTGCCGTCCACCTTCTCGTGGTGGTGCAGGCAGGCGTCCATCACCGCGTCGTGTACGGCGGCGCCGCCCTTGAGCATGCGAAAACCCTCCAGCGGGTGGCCGCGCACCACGGCGAACTCCTGTTCGGTGAGCTTGCCGGGCTTGTTGAGCACCTCCAGCGGCACCGCCGCCTTGCCCAGGTCGTGCAGCAGGCCCGCCATGCCCGCCAGGCGCTGCTGGTCTTCCTTGAGCCCGAGCTGCCGGGCCAGCGCCACCATCAGCGCGCACACGGCCACCGAGTGCATGTAGGTGTAGTCGTCCGCCGTCTTGAGCCGCGCCAGGCTGATGAGCGCGCCGGGGTTGCGGGTGACGGAGTCGGAGATCTCCTGGACCAGGCTGTGCGCGCTGTCCATGCGCACGGCCTGGCCCATGCGCGCCTCGCTGAACATGGAGATCATGGCCTGCTTGGACTTGACGCAGATGGCGGCGGCCTTTTGCAGCTCGCTCGCCATGTCGGCGGGCTGGCGGTCGCGCGCGGGGGCGGCTGGCGGCAGCGTCACGGTGATGGGCGGCAGGTCTTCCAGGCGGCTGAAGTCGGTCTCGATGCGGGCGTCGGCCTCCTCGCGCGAGACGGACGCGGTGCCCACGGGCACGTCCAGGCCCTTGTCGGTGTCGATCCAGCATTCGTGCATCGACGTGGCGCGGATGCGGGCCAGGTCGTTTGGGTCCTTGAGCAGGAACCTGGCGCGCCAGAACGGGTGGTCCATCCACGATCCGCAGAATTCGTGCAGGTACATGCCCAGGGTGAGGTGCTGGATCGGGATGCGCTTGAGCATGCGATCGATGGTAACCATGGTAGCCTTTTCGGGCCTTACAGCCGCCTGCCTGCCCTCCCATGCCCGCCCCACGCCCCCAGCCCGCCAGCCCTGCGCAGAAGGCGCTGCACAAGCTGGGCCTGGCGCGCGACATCGACCTGGCCCTGCACCTGCCGCTGCGCTACGAGGACGAAACCCGCATCACCCCCCTGGCGAACGCCCGCGACGGGCAGACGGTGCAGATCGAGGCCACCGTCACCGCCAGCGAGGTGCAGTTGCGCCCGCGCCGCCAGCTCGTGGTGCGCGTGCAGGACGGCACGGGCGAATGCGAGCTGCGTTTCTTCAGCTTCTACCCCTCGCACCTGAAGACGCTGGCCGTGGGCGCGCGCCTGCGCATACGGGGCGAGGTCAAGGGGGCCTTCTGGGGGCGGCAAATGTTGCACCCGGCCTTTCGCGCGGCGGGCGGCGAGCTGCCCGCCGCGCTCACGCCCGTCTATCCCACCACGGCGGGCCTGCCCCAGCCCTATCTGCGCCGCGCCATCGCCAGCGCGCTGGCGCGGGTGGACCTGTCGGAAACGCTGCCGCCGGGCGTGGAGCCGCCCATCGCTCAAAATATGGGTCAAAATGGCCTCCAGCGCTTATGCAGCTTGCACGAGGCGCTCACTTTTTTGCACCACCCAGCGCCCGATGTGGCCCTGTCCACGCTCGAAGACCGCAGCCACCCTGCCTGGCAGCGGCTGAAGGCCGAGGAACTGCTGGCCCAGCAGCTGTCGCAGCAGCAGTCCCGCCGCGAACGTGATCGGCTGCGCGCCCCCGTGCTGCGCGCGCAAAAGGCCCAGCCCCTGCACGAGCAGCTGCTGGCCGCGCTGCCCTTCGGCCTCACGGCAGCGCAGCGCCGCGTGGGCGAGGAGATCGCCGCCGACCTGGCCCGCCCCGTGCCCATGCACCGGCTGCTGCAGGGCGATGTGGGGTCGGGCAAGACGGTGGTGTCGGCCCTGGCCGCCTGCATCGCCATGGACGCGGGCTGGCAGTGCGCGCTGATGGCCCCGACGGAAATCCTGGCCGGGCAGCACTTCGCCAAGATGGTCGGCTGGCTGGAGCCGCTGCTGGCCGCGCGGGGCCGCAAGGTGGCGTGGCTGGTGGGCGGGCAGAAGAAGAAGGAGCGCGCCGCCATGCTGGCCCTGGTGGAAAGCGGCGAGGCCGCGCTGGTGGTGGGCACGCACGCCGTCATCCAGGAGCAGGTGCGCTTCCAGAACCTGGCGCTGGCCGTGATCGACGAGCAGCACCGTTTTGGTGTCGCCCAGCGCCTGGCGCTGCGGCAAAAACTGGCCCACAGGGGGCAAGAGCCGCACATGCTGATGATGAGCGCCACGCCCATCCCGCGCACGCTGGCCATGACCTACTACGCCGACCTGGATGTCTCCGTCATCGACGAACTGCCCCCGGGCCGCACGCCCATCGTCACCAAGCTCATCGCCGACAGCCGCAAGGACGAGGTGGTCGAGCGCATCGGTGCGCAGGTGGCGGCCGGGCGGCAGGTCTATTGGGTGTGCCCGCTGATCGCGGAAAGCGAGGCGCTGGACCTGAGCAACGCCACCGCCACGCACGCCGAGCTGAGCGAAGCCTTGCCCGGCGTGATGGTGGGCCTGCTGCACTCGCGCATGCCCGCCTTTGATAAGAAGGCGGTGATGGCGCTTTTCACCAGCGGCCAGATGGGCGTGCTGGTCAGCACCACCGTCATCGAGGTGGGGGTGGACGTGCCCAACGCTTCGCTCATGGTCATCGAGCACGCCGAGCGCTTCGGCCTGTCGCAGCTGCACCAGCTGCGTGGCCGCGTGGGGCGCGGCGCGGCGGCGTCGGCCTGCGTGCTGCTGTACGCCACCGGCGACAGTGGCCGCCTGGGCGAGACGGCCCGCGAGCGCCTGCGCGCCATGGCCGAGACGAACGACGGCTTCGAGATCGCCCGGCGCGACCTGGAGATACGCGGCCCCGGGGAGTTTCTGGGCGCGCGCCAGTCGGGCGACGCGCTGCTGCGCTTTGCCGACCTGGCCACCGACGCGGCGCTGCTGGACTGGGCGCGCGAACTGGCGCCCGTGATGCTGGATGCCCACCCTGAGCTGGCCGCGAAGCACGTGGCGCGCTGGCTGGGGGGCAGGTCGGACTATCTGAAAGCTTGAGGTGTTTTTGGCCTCTGGCGCTTATGCAGCAAGCGCAAGCAGCTATTATTTTAATAGTATTGACGAAACCTTTACCTGGCCCATGCGGCGGCTTTACCTGGCTTTGCCATGATCGCCCCCGCTTTTCATCCGCCGTTTCGCGGCCCGCCGCAGGGCCTTTCTTCTGCTCGAACCCATGACTGCTGTTGCCTCGCCACCCTCGCGCCGCCGCGTGATCCTTGCCGCCCTTGCATTGGCCGCCGTTGCCGCAGGCGGCTGGTTTGCCTGGGCGAAGTGGAGCGCGTCCCGCGCCCAGACGGTGGAGTACGTCTTCGCCACCGTGCAGCGCACCCACTTCGAGGACCTGGTCAGCGCCACCGGCGCGCTGCAGCCGCGCGACTACGTGGACGTGGGCGCGCAGGTCTCGGGCCAGCTCAAGAAGCTGCACGTGGAGGTGGGCAACGACGTGACCGAGGGCCAGTTGCTCGCCGAGATCGACGCCGAGCAGTCTGCCGCCCGCGTGGATGCCAGCCGCGCCAGCCTGCGCGCACTGCAGGCGCAGCTGGCGCAAAGCCAGGTCAACCTGCAAAAGGCCGAGCGCGACCTGCAGCGCCAGCGCAACCTGCTCAAGGAAGACGCCACCACGCTGGAGCTGGTGCAGAACGCCGAGACCACGGCAGACGCAGCGCGTGCGCAGATCACCACGCAGAAGGCGCAGATCGAGCAGACGCAGGCCAGCATGCGCGTGGAGGAGTCGAACCTGAAGTACACCAAGATCTACGCGCCCATGGCGGGCACGGTGGTCAGCATCACCGCCAAGCAGGGGCAGACGCTCAACACCAACCAGGCCGCGCCCACCATCCTGCGCGTGGCCGACCAGTCCAGCATGACGGTGCAGACGCAGGTGTCCGAGGCCGACGTGGGCCGGCTGCGCGTGGGCATGCCCGCCTACTTCACCACCCTGGGCAGCCCGGGGCGGCGCTGGCACGGCAAGCTGCGCAAGATCGAGCCCACGCCCACGGTCACCAACAACGTGGTGCTCTACAACGCGCTGTTCGACGTGGAGAACCATAACCGCAGCCTGATGGCGCAGATGACGGCCCAGGTGTTCTTCGTCGTGGCCGAGGCGCGCGACGCGCTGGTGGTGCCCATGTCGGCGGTCACCTTCCGGCGCCGCGACGGTGCGGCGGGGCCTGCATCCACGGCATCGGCGGCGGCGTCGGCGCCCGCGCTGGCTGCCAGCGGCGCCCCGGGCTGCCCAGGGTGGTGAAGTAGGCGGGC
>NZ_JASGDA010000028.1:0-30162 GCF_047607405.1 Acidovorax sp.
ACGACTTTTAAAGTGCCGTCAAACTTTTGAGAAGAAGTTTTTCAACCAACATCTCGGACCAACCAGAGCCAACAAACCATCAGCCCCTGTCAGCAAAGCCTTGCATTCTACACCGGTTTGAGCAACCAATGCAAGTCATCAAAGCCCCATCTCCCAGCTCAACCTGCCACAGGTCTGCTGAGCGAAGCCTGTGACTATAGCACGGATTCCAGCGCATCCACAAACAGCGACGCCACATCGCACCCCGTCTGGTCGAAGATCTCCTGGAAGCAGGTCGGGCTGGTCACGTTGATTTCCGTCACGCAGTCGCCGATCACGTCCACGCCCGCCAAAAGCAGGCCGCGCTCGTGCAGCACAGGCCCCAGGGCGTTGCCGATTTCCCAGTCGCGGGGCGACAGCGGCCTGGCGACGCCCTTGCCGCCTGCGGCGAGGTTGCCCCGCACCTCGCTGCCTTGCGGGATGCGGGCGAGGCAGAAGGGCACGGGCTTGCCGCCGATGATGAGGACGCGCTTGTCGCCCTCCACGATCTCGGGCAGGAATTTCTGCACCATCACGCTCTGCGCGCCGTTGCGGTTCAGGGTCTCGGTGATGCTGCCCAGGTTGAGCCCGTCCGGCCCCACGCGGAAGATGCCCATGCCGCCCATGCCGTCGAGCGGCTTCAGGATGATGTCCTGGTGCTCGGCGTGGAAGCGCTGGATGTCCGCCGCGTCGCGCGTGACCAGCGTCGGCCCGATGAATTCGGGGAACTCCATGATGGCGAGCTTTTCGGGGTGGTCGCGCAGCGCCCTGGGCTTGTTGAACACGCGGGCGCCGTCGCGCTCGGCCTGTTCCAGCAGGTGGGTCGCGTAGAAGTATTCGCTGTCGAACGGCGGATCCTTGCGCATCAGCACGGCGTCGAAACCCGCCAGCGCGGCGCTGCGCGGGGGCTTGGCCTCGTACCACGGCGTGGCGTCGCCCGTCAGGCGGATGTCGGTGACGCGGGCCGTGACCTGGCTGCCGCGTTGCCAGGTGATGTGCTGCGGCTCGCACACCGCCAGGGCGTGGCCGCGCCGCTGGGCCTCGCGCATCATGGCGAAGGTGGTGTCCTTGTAGATCTTGAAGTGGTGCAGCGGGTCGGCGATGAAGAGCAGTTTCATGGTGTCTTGCGGGGAGAAGGTCGCCCGTACTGTTGCACAAACAGCGCGAAGCTGCCCGCCACCACGCCCCAGAAGGCCGAGCCCACGCCCGCGATGACGACGCCGCTCAAGGTGACCAGAAAGGTGATGAGCGCCGCCTCGCGGTGCGGCTCATCGCGCAGTGCCGCCGCCAGGCCGTTGGCTATGGTGCCCAGCAGGGCCAGTCCGGCGATCGCGACCACCAGCTCCTTGGGGAAGGCGGTGAGCAGCCCCGTGATGACCGCGCCGAAGAGGCCGATGGCGACGTACAGCGCGCCGCACGACACGGCCGCCGTGTAGCGGCGGCGGCGGTCTTCATGCGCCTCGGGACCCATGCACATGGCGGCGGTGATGGCGCTGAAGTTGAGCGCGAAGCCGCCGAAAGGGGCCAGGGCCAGCGTCGCCACGCCGGTCATGGTGATGAGGCGGGAGATGGGCAGGTCGTAGCCCGTGGCCCGGATGACGGCCACGCCCGGCAGGTTCTGCGAGGCCATGGTGACGACGAACAGCGGAATGGCCAGGCTGACGATGGCGCCCAGGCTGAACACGGGCGCGGTGAAGACGGGCATCGCCAGCTCCAGCCGCACGGCGGACCAGGCCATCTGGCCTTGCAGCGCGACGAAGGCCACGGCCACCGCCAGCGTGACGACGACGGCATAGCGCGCCGCGAACCGGCGTGCCAGCAGATAGACGACGAGCATGGTCAGCACCAGGGGCAGCGCCGTGCGCGCTGCGGCGAACGCATCCAGGCCGAAGCGCGCCAGCACGCCCGCGAGCAGGGCCGACGCGATTTCCATGGGGATGCGGTTCATCACCCGCTCGAACCAGCCCGTCACGCCCGCCAGCGTGATGAGCGCGGCGCTGACCATGAAGGCGCCCACCGCCTCGCCCATGGTGAAGCCCCCCGCCAACCCCGCCGTGGCGAGCACCGCCGCGCCGGGCGTGGACCAGGCGACCATGACCGGCTTACGCAGGATGAGCGAGGGCACGAGCGAGCACAGCCCCATGCCCAGGCCCAGCGCCCACATCCACGACGTGATCTGCGCGGGCGTGGCGCCGAACGCCTGCGCGGCCTGAAACACGATGGCGACCGAACTGGTAAAGCCCACGAGCACCGCGACGAACCCGGCGGTAAAGGCCGAGAGGCTCAGGTCTTTGAAGAATCGCATAAGGGAAAAGACTACTGATTTGATAGCTGCTTGCGCTTGCCAGATAAGCGCTAGAGGCCAAAAACACTTGAAATTTCAGATCTCGATCTTGGAGCCCAGCTCCACCACCGCATTGCTGGGCAGGTGCAGAAAGTCCGCCGCGCCGCTGGCGTTGTGGTGCATCTGCGCGAACAGCTTTTCGCGCCAGGGCGCCATGCCGCTGCCGATGCGGGGGATGACCGTGTCGCGCGACAGGAAGTAGCTGGTCGTCATGGGCTCCAGCTCGCAGCCGCGGCCGCGCATCAGCTCCAGCGCTCGGGGCAGGTCGGGGTCGTTCTTGAAGCCGTAGTGAACCACCACCTGCCAGCAGTCGCGGCCCAGGGGCTCCACCTGCAGGCGGCGATCCAGGCCGATCCAGGGTGTCTCATGGTTGCGCACGGTGACGAACAGGTTCTGCGCGTGCAGCACCTTGTTGTGCTTGAGGTTGTGCAGCAGGGCGTTGGGCACCAACCCTGGCTCCGCCGTCAGGAACACCGCCGTGCCCTCGACGCGCGTGGGCGGGCTGACGAAGACGGCGGCGAGAAAGTCTTGCAGGCCGATGGCGTCCGCACGCAGCTTGTCGCCCAGCAGCCTGCGCCCTTCCTTCCACGTCATCATCAGCGCGAACACGGCGCCGCCGATCATCAGCGGGAACCAGCCGCCCTGGAACAGCTTGAGCAGGTTGGACGCGAAGAACGCCAGGTCCACCACGAAGAAGCAGCCCGTGGCCGCCACGCACAGCGCCAGCGGGTAGCCCCAGCCGTAGCGGATGACGAAGAAGGTGAGCACGGTGGTGATGAGCATGTCCAGCGTGACGGCGATGCCGTAGGCCGCCGCGAGGTTGCTGGACGAGCGGAACATGACCACCGCGAGCACGATGGCCGTGAACAGTCCCCAGTTGACCATGGGCATGTAGATCTGCCCCGTGTCGCGCACGCTGGTGTGCTGGATGTTCAGGCGCGGCAGGTAGCCGAGCTGGATGACCTGCCGCGTGACGCTGAACGCGCCGGTGATGAGCGCCTGCGAGGCGATCACCGTCGCCATGGTCGCCATGGCGACGAGCGGTATCAAGGCCCAGTCGGGCGCCATGCGGTAGAACGGGTTTTGCACGGCCTCGGGCTCGGCCAGCAGCAGCGCGCCCTGGCCGAAGTAGTTGAGCGTGAGCGCGGGCATTGCCACGCCGAACCACGCCAGGCGGATGGGCCGCTTGCCGAAGTGGCCCAGGTCGGCGTACAGCGCCTCGGCCCCCGTCACGCACAGCACCACCGCGCCCAGGATGATGAAGCTGGTGCCCGGCATCGCCACGATGAAGCCCAGCGCGTGGTGCGGGCTGAGCGCCCACAGGATTTCGGGGTGGCCCACGATGTGCGACACGCCCAGCAGCGCAATGCTGATGAACCACACCAGCGTGATGGGGCCGAAGAACTTGCCGATGCCGCCCGTGCCGCGCTTTTGCACCGCGAACAGGGCGAACAGCACGACCAGCGTGATGGGGATGACGTAGCGCCTGAAGTGGGGCGACACCACCTCCAGCCCCTCGACCGCCGAGAGCACAGAGATGGCCGGGGTAATCACGCCGTCGCCATAGAACAGCGACGTGCCGAAAATGCCCACGGCCAGCAGCGCGCTGCGCAGGCGGGGCTTGTCCTTCACCGCCTGCGAGGCCAGCGCCAGCATGGCGACCAGGCCGCCCTCGCCCTTGTTGTCGGCGCGCAGCACCAGCACCACGTACTTCAGCGAGACGATGACGGTGAGCGTCCAGAACAGGATGGACAGCACGCCATAGACGTTGCCCTGCGTGAAGGGCACGTGGCCCGCACCGAAGACTTCCTTGACCGCATACAGCACGCTGGTGCCGATATCGCCATACACGACGCCGATGGCGCCCAGCGTGAGCGCCGCGAGCGATGACCTGGAGCTTTGCACTGACGACCGCCCCGCACGAAGGCGGCGGGGTTCCGTTACTTGGGGGTTGCCATTGTGCGCCCGGGCGCCCGGCGTGGGCAGTGCGGACACGCACCATGTTGCGGCGCAGCAACTGGGCAGATCAGTCGTACACCTCGGCGTCCGGGTTCGTCGCCTCCAGCTCGTAGCTGGCCGCCAGCATCGCCAGCCGCGCCACCACGCCGTACATGTAGAAGCGGTTGGGCGCGCTCACGCCCGGGCGCACGCCGGGCTGGGGCATGTGGGTGCTGTGCTCGAACGCCAACGGCACGAAGCTGGCGCCGGGGGCGTTCAGGTTCTCGTCCACCCCGCGCTCGGCGTGCATGCGGTAGAAGCCGCCCACCACGTAGCGGTCCATCATGTACACCACGGGCTCGGCCACGGCCTCGTGGACGCGCTCCTGCGTCAGCACGCCTTCCTGGATGATGAGCTCGCTCACCGGCTGGCCGTCCTTGATGACGGACATCTTGTTGCGGGTCTTGCGGTTGACGGCGTCCAGCTCCTTGGCGTCGCGCACGGTCATGATGCCCATGCCATAGGTGCCGTTGTCGGCCTTGACGATGGCGAAGGGCTTCTCGTTGATGCCGTATTCCTTGTACTTGCGGCGCACCTTGGTCAGCAGCGCATCCACGCTGGCCTGCAGCTTGTCCAGCCCCGCGTCGGCGCTGAAGTCCACGCCGCCGCACTGGCTGTACAGGGGGTTGATGAGCCAGGGGTCGATGCCCAGCATCTTGCCGAAGCGCTTGGCGACTTCCTCGTAGTTCTGGAAGTGCGTGCTCTTTCTGCGCACGCTCCAGCCTGCGTGCAGCGGGGGCAGCAGGTACTGCTCGTGGATGTCTTCCAGGATGCCCGGCGGCCCCGCCGACAGGTCGTTGTTGAGCAGGATGGTGCAGGGGTCGAAGTCCTTGAGCCCCAGGCGCCGCCGCGAGCGCACCACCGGCTCCAGCGTGACCGCGTCGCCGCCGGGCAGCTCGATGCGCGTGGGTTTCTTGATCTCGGGGCTGATGGAGCCCACGCGCACGTTCAGGCCCGCCATGTTGAAGATGCGCTGCAGCTGCACCACGTTGGCCAGGTAGAAGGTGTTGCGCGTGTGGTTCTCCGGGATGATGAGCAGGTTGCGCGCCTCGGGGCAGATCTTCTCGATGGCGGCCATGGCGGCCTGCACGGCCAGCGGCAGCATTTCCCGGCTCAGGTTGTTCCAGCCGCCGGGGAACAGGTTGGCGTCCACCGGCGCGAGCTTGAAGCCCGCGTTGCGGATGTCCACCGAGGTGTAGAACGGCGGCGTGTGCTCCATCCACTCCAGGCGGAACCAGCGCTCTATCGCGGGCATGGCGTCGAGCATGCGCTGCTCAAGCTCGTTGATCGGCCCGGTCAGGGCGGTGATGAGATGCGGAACCATAAAAACCCCGATGACGACCAGCGGCACATTCTAGGTGCCAGGGCATTGAAAACCGGCGCGGCCCAGGCCAGCGGACGCCGTGGAGCTGGCTTTGCCAGGCCACTGGCGTCGTCCCCCTTCCCGCGCGCAGCGCGAGAGAAGGGGGAAGCGGCGAAGCCGCTCAGGGGGATGCCCTTTACCTTCGCCAGAACGCGGGCGTCAGCAGGGCCATGAAGCTCAAAATCTCCAGTCGCCCAAGCAGCATGCCCAGCGTACACACCCAGATTTGAAAGTCCGTCAGCACTGCGTAGGTGGACGCAGGCCCCACGCTGCCCAGCCCCGGCCCGGCGCAGTTGACGCTGGCGAGCACGGCCGAGAACGCCGTCAGCGGGTCCAGGTCGGTCAGCAGCAGCAGCATGGACAGGCTGAACACGGTGCCGCCATACACCAGCATGAAGGCCAGCACCGAGAAGATCACGGGGTTGTCCACCACCGCCTCGCCCAGCCGCACGGGCTGCACGGCGCGCGGGTGGACCAGGCGGTTCATCTCGCGGCGCGCCTGCTTGACCAGGATGAGCATGCGCACCATCTTGATGCCGCCGCCCGTGGACCCCGCGCTGGTCGCCACGCCCGACAGCAGCAGCATGAGCACCGGCGCGAACACCGGCCAGGCCAGGAAGTCCACCGTGGCGAAGCCCGTCGTGGTCGCCATCGACACCGTGTTGAACATGCCGTGGCGCAGCGCCTGCAGCGGTGCATACACGCCCTTGGCCCACAGCAGCAGCGACACGGCCAACCCGCTGCCCACCAGGGTGAGCAGCGTGGCGCGCAGCTCCGGGTCGCGCCAGAAGCCGTCCCAGCGGCCCTTGCGGATGGCGACGAAGTACAGCGCGAAGTTGCAGCTCGCCACCAGCATGAACAGCACGCAGATGGCTTCGAGCAGCGGCGACCGGAAGTGGCCGAAGCTCTGGTCGTAGGACGACAGCCCGCCCAGGCTGACCGTGGCGAACATGTGCATCACCGCGTCCAGCGGCGCCATGCCGCCCGCCCAGTACGCCGCCGTACACAGCACGGAGAACACCGAATAGACGCCCCACAGCCCCTTGGCCGTGCCGGTGACGCGCGGCGTGAGCTTGGTGTCCTTGAGCGGCCCGGCCGCCTCGGCCTTGAAGAGCTGGCTGCCGCCCACGCCCAGCAGCGGCAGCACGGCCACGGCCAGGATCAGGATGCCCATGCCGCCCATCCACTGCAAAAAGGTGCGCCACACGTTGAGCGACACGGGCAGCGCGTCCAGCCCCGAGATCACCGTGGCGCCCGAGGTGGTGAGCCCCGACACGGCCTCGAAGTACGCATGCGTGAACGACAGCGGGTGCGCGCTGCCGTGGCTTGCCAGCAGCAGCGGCAGCGAGGCCGACAGCGGCAGCAGCGCCCACACCAGCGACACCAGCATCACGCCGTGGCGCGGCTGCAGCTCCTGCCGGAACAGGCGCAGCTGCCACCACAGCCACGCACCCGCCAGGGCCGTGATGGCCATGGCCTGCGGGTACACGCGCCACACGCCGTCGTGCGTCCACAGCGACACAGCCAGCGGCACGCCCATGGTCAGCGAGAAGATCATGAGCAGGGTGCCCAGCACCCGCAGCACGGGAAACATGTCCGTCATGGTGATGAAACCTGGTAGCCCATGGCGTTGCGCACGGCCCACAGCCCCTGCGACTGGCGCGGCCCAAGCGCGGGCAGCCGCGCAAGGGCCGCCCCGCCGCGCTGGCTGCGTCCTCCCTCCCACGCGAAGCGTGAGAGAGGGGGGAAGGCGCGAAGCGACTCAGGGGGGTGCATCAAAAAAACGTCGCGCTGACGCGGAACAGCTTTTCCACGTCGCGCACCAGGCGCTTGTGCGGCAGGAAGAACACCACGTGGTCGTTGCTCTCGATCACCGTGGTGCTGCGCGGGATGATGACCTGCGGCTCGCCCGGCGCATCGGTCGGTGCCGTGTGCGGCGACTCGGGCAGGCCGCGCACGATCAGGCCCATGTGTACGTCGCGCGGCAGCTGCAGCTCGTTCACCCGGCGGCCCACCACGCGCGAGCTTTTGCGGTCGCCGCGCGCCACGATCTCCAGCGCCTCGGCCACGCCCCGGCGCAGGCTGTGTACGGCCTGCACGTCGCCCTGGCGCACGTAGGCCAGCAGCTCGCCCAGCATGGCCTGCGCGGGCGACAGCGCAATGTCGATCTGCGTGCCGTGCATCAGGTCGGCATAGCTGCGGCGGTTGATGAGCGCCAGCACCCGCCGCGCGCCCATGCGCTTGGCGAGCAGGCAGGACATGATGTTGTCCTCGTCGTCCTCGGTGAGCGCCAGGAACAGGTCCACGTCCTGCACGCTCTCCTGGCCCAGCAGGTCCTCGTCGGTGGTGTCGCCCTGCAGCACCAGCACCTCGGACGGCAGCGCCGCCGCCAGCTCCACGCAGAGCGCGTGGCTCTCCTCGATGATCTTGACGTGAAAGCGCCCGCCCGCCTGCGCAAGCTGCCGCGCCAGCCGCAGCCCCACGCGCCCGCCCCCCGCGATCATGATGCGGCGCACCTGCTGCGCGGGCTGCGAGCCGCGCCGGTGTACGACCGCCAGCACGTCCTGGATGTGCTCGCGCGCGGCCAGCATGAAGACCTCGTCGCCCGGCTCGATGCGCGTGCCGCCGTCGCAGGCGATGAAGCGGTCGGGCTCCTCGGGAAAGCGCCGATAGATGGCCACCACGCGCACGCTCAGGTCGGGGTGGCTGTCGCGCAGCTCGCCGATGGAATGGCTGACCATGGGCGCCCCGGCGCGCGCGCGCACCGCCACCAGGCAGGCCCGCCCGCCCGCGAACTCGCGCACCTGCAGGGCCTCGGGGTATTCGATGAGCTTGCCGATGTAGCGCGTGAGCGACTCCTCGGGGCAGATGATGCGGTCCACCCCGAAGCCCTCGGGGCCCGCCAGGCGCCCGTCGCCCTCGAACCCCCGGGAGCGCACGCGCGCGATGCGCGTGGGGATGCGAAACAGCAGCTGCGCGACCTTGCAGCACACCAGGTTGGTCTCGTCCCGCGCGGCGCAGGCGATGAGCAGGTCGGTGTCCTGCGCGCCCGCCTCGGCCAGCACGGCGGGCTCGATGCCGTTGCCCACCACGCCGCGCAGGTCAAAGCGCGACTCCAGGTCGCGCAGGCGCGCCGCGTCGGTGTCGATGACGGTGATGTCGTTGCGCTCCGACACCAGGCTGTCGGCCACGCTCTGGCCCACGCGGCCTGCTCCGAGGATGATGATTTTCATGCCAAATCGGCCTCTAGCGCTTATGGTACGGGCACAATCAGCTATTAAATTCGGAGCAAATCAACCCCGAACCTCACCCTCGCCCAGCACTACGTACTTCAGCGAAGTCAGCCCCTCGATGCCCACCGGCCCGCGCGCGTGGAACTTGTCGGTGCTGATGCCGATCTCGGCGCCCAGCCCGTACTCGAAGCCGTCGGCGAAGCGCGTGCTCGCGTTCACCATCACGCTGGCCGAATCCACCTCGCGCAGGAAGCGCTGGGCGTGGATGTGGTTGGTGGTCAGGATGGCGTCGGTGTGGTGGCTGCCGTAGCGGTTGATGTGGGCGATGGCTTCATCGACACCCGCCACCACCTTCACGCTGATGATGGGCGCAAGGTACTCCTCGCTCCAGTCCGCCTCCGTCGCCTCGGCCAGCTTCGCGCCCGGCACGCCGCGCAGCAGCGCCAGCGACTCGGCGCAGCCGCGCATCTCCACGCCCTTGGCCGCATACACCGCGCCGATCTGCGGCAAAAACCGCGCCGCCACGCCCCGCGCCACCAGCAGCCCCTCGCTTGCGTTGCAGGGGCTGTACTTCTGCGTCTTGGCGTTGTCGGCCACCTTCACGGCCATGGCGATGTCGCAGGGGTCGTCCACGTAGGTGTGGCAGTTGCCGTCCAGGTGCTTGATGACGGGCACCTTGGCGTCGCGGCTGATGCGCTCGATCAGCCCCTTGCCGCCGCGCGGGATGATCACGTCCACAAACTGCGGCATGGCGATGAGCTGGCCCACGGCCTCGCGGTCGGTCGTGCCGACGAGCTGCACCGCGTCCTGCGGCAGCCCTGCCTCGGCCAGCGCCTGCTGCACCAGCCGGGCCAGCGCCTTGTTGGAGTCAATGGCTTCGGAGCCGCCGCGCAGGATGCAGGCGTTGCCGCTCTTGATGCTGAGAGACGCCGCCTCGATGGTCACGTTGGGGCGGCTCTCGTAGATCATGCCGAACACGCCGATCGGCACGCGCATCTGGCCCACGCGGATGCCGCTGGGCTGCTGGCGCAGTGACGTGATCTCGCCAATGATGTCCGGCATGGCCGCCAACTGCTCGCAGCCCTGGGCGCAAGTCTCCAGCACCTGGGGCGCGAGCTTGAGCCGATCCACCATCGGCTCGGCCAGCCCGGCGGCGCGGGCACGGTCCAGGTCGCGGGCGTTGTCCGACTGCAGCGCATCCACGTTCTCGCGCAGCAGGCGGGCCAGGGCCAGGAGCGCTTTGTTTTTGATAGCTGCCGGCGCTTTCGCCATCAGCGCCGAGGCCGTTTTTGCCTGCAAACCGAGGGACTGGGTGTATTCGGCGATGTGGAGCGCGTTCATGCGGCGATTCTGCCGCAGATGCTGCGCGCACGGATGTCAGTTACGCTCGGGCGCATGACCCGCTCCACCCACCTGCTCGACCCCGTGCAAGCCGCGCTCGACGCCTTTGCGCAAGGCAACCTGACCGCATCGCGCTTGAGCGACACCGCCCGCGCCCAGGCCGACCTGCTGGCCGCGCTGCCGCCGCGCTATGCCGAGGTGCTGCTGGGCCTGCTCGACCGGCTGGAATCGAGCGCGCTGTTCAGCGAGGAAAGCTGCTCGTTCAGCCAGAAGGATTTGCTGGCCAGCCTGCAGATGTGGGTGGACAAGGCGCGGCAGACGCTTTCAGATTGATAGCTGCCAGCGCTTGCCACATAAGCGCCGGAGCCGTTTTTGACCAATATTTTCAGCGGGCCGCGCGCGTCAGCCCGCACAACTGGAGCGCCAGCCGCTGCAGCGCCTGCCACCCGTCCTGCGGCCAGTCAGGCACCTTCAAGCCCTTGACGATGCCGTCCACCACGTGGGCGGACTGCAGCAGCCGCGCCAGCGCCGCGTCGCTGGCCTGGGGCAGGATGCGCTCGAACAGGCGCTCCTTCGGCCCCCAGATGCGGTTTTCGCGCAGGGCCATGGGCAGGGGGCGGCCCGCGTTCATGGCGTCCTTCACGCGCTTCAAGGCACGGATGTCTTCGGACAGCGCCCAGTGGACGAGCACCTCGGCCTCGCCTTCGGCCTGCAGGCCGTCGAGCATGCGCTGCACGCGGGCGGTCTGCCCGGCCAGCACGGATTCGGAGAGCTTGAACACGTCGTAGCGCGCCACGTTGAGCACGGCGGCCTCGACCTGGGCCCATGTCAGCTCGCCGGGCGGGTGCAGCAGGGCAAGCTTTTGAATCTCCTGGTGCGCGGCCAGCAGGTTGCCTTCCACGCGGTCGGCAAAGAACTGCAGCGTGCGCTGGCCTTCCTCGCCCGCCACCACGCGCTGGCCCTGGGCGGCCAGGCGCTGGGCGATCCACTGCGGCAGCGCGCCGCGCTCGATGGTGTCGATCTGCACGGACACGCCCGCGCCTTCGAGCGCGCCGAACCACGCCCCCGTGCGCGTGGCCTTGTCCAGGCGCGGCAGCAGCACCAGGGTCAGGGTGCTGTCGTTGCCGCGCGCCGATTCAGCCACCTGCTGCAAGGCCACGCTGCCGTCCTTGCCGGGCTTGCCCGAGGGGATGCGGATTTCGACGATCTGCTTGTCGGCAAACAGGCTCAAACTGCCGCCCGCCGCCAGCACCGCGCTCCAGTCGAAGTGCGCGCCCGCCACGGCGAAGCTGCTGCGCTCGGTATAGCCCTGGGCGCGGGCCGCGGCGCGGATGGCGTCTGCCGCTTCCTGCTGCAACAAAGGCTCGTCGCCGTGCAGCACGTACAGCGGCGCCAGGCCCTTGTGCAGGTGCGCGGCGAGCTGGGCCTGGGCGACTTGCATGGCTAGGGCCTGTTAACGCGCTCTAGCGCTTGACGGCGGCCAGCCGACGCAGGAGCTGCTGCACCAGGTCGGTCCGCATGTTGCGGTAGAGCAGCGCCTCTTCGGCCTCTTTGGCGAGGGCGATGGTTTCGTTGTAGCTGATGTCGCGCTGCTGCAGCAGCTCGGTGTCGGGGATCAGCTCGTCGCCCGTCTGCGTGCGCAGCTTGAAGCGGATGCGCAGGCGCAGTTGCAGTTCGCGCACCTGGCCCGAGGAGGTGACGCCGACCACCACGCGCTCCTGCTGCTCCTGCAGCAGGTCCATGATGGCCTCGGCCGTGGTCAGGCCCCCCGGGTCTTCGCGCAGCACCTGCAGCTGGCTGCTGGCGCCTGCCAGCGTGCGCTGCAGCTCGCGCGCCAGCAGCGAACCCTTGGGCGCCGCGATGTAGAGCGAGCGGAAGGAGAACTCCGGCACGCCGCGCAGGCGAAAGCCGCAGCCTGCCAGCAGGGCGGCAGGTGCCAGGGTGAGCAGCGCGCGCCGTTGCATCACACCACCACGTTCACCAGACGGCCCGGCACGACGATCACGCGCTTGATGCCCGCGCCGCCGCTGTGCTGGGCAAACGCCTCGCTGGCCAGCGCGATGCGCTCGATCTCGGCCTTGTCGGCCTGCGCGGGCACGTGGATGGAGCCGCGCAGCTTGCCGTTGACTTGGAGCATCAGCTCGATCTCGTCCTGCACCAGGGCGCCGGGGTCGGGCTGGGGCCAGGGGGCGTCCAGCAGGTCGCCCAGGTGGTTGGCGTAGCCCAGGCTGCTCCACAGGCCGTGCGCGATGTGCGGCGTGGCCGGGTAGAGCACGCGCAGCAGGATGCCGAAACCCTCGATCAGCGCGACCTGCGCGCCTGCGGCATCCATGGCCTTGAAGTCTTCCAGCGCGTTGATCATCTTCATCGCGCCCGAGACCACGGTGTTGTACTGCATGCGCTGGTAGTCGTAGTCCACCTGCTTGAGCACGGTGTGGATCTCCAGGCGCAGCGCCTTGGCTGGGTTGCCGAATTCAACGTCTTTCAGGCTGCTAGCGCTTGCCACGCTTGCGCAAGCAGCTCCCATATCCATAGCAGAAAGCTTGACGCCGAAGTTCCACACGCGGCGCAGGAAGCGGTAGCTGCCCTCCACCGCCGCGTCGTTCCACTCCAGCGTGGCCTCGGGCGGGGCGGTGAACATGGTGTACAGGCGGGCCGTGTCGGCGCCGTATTTCTCGATCAGGTCCTGCGGGTCCACGCCGTTGTTCTTGGACTTGGACATCGTCCCCACGCCTTCGTAGTCGATGGGCGTGCCCGCGGGCAAGTCGCCCACGGCGTTCTTGAGCTTGGCGCCGATGACCTTGCCGCCCTCGTCCAGCACGTGCTCCACGTCGTGCGGCCAGAAGTATTCCTTGCCGCCCTTGTCGGTGCGACGGCTGTAGATGTGGTTGAGCACCATGCCCTGGGTCAGCAGCTTGGTGAAAGGCTCGTCCACCTTGACGAGCCCCAGGTCGCGCATCACCTTGGTCCAGAAGCGCGCGTACAGCAGGTGCAGGATGGCGTGCTCGATGCCGCCGATGTACTGGTCCATCGGCATCCAGTAATCCGCGCCGCCCGCCACCATGGCTTCCGAATTCTTCGGGTCGCAATAGCGCATGAAGTACCAGGACGAGTCCACGAAGGTGTCCATGGTGTCCGTCTCGCGCCGCGCGGGCTTGCCGCAGCAGGGGCAGGTCACGCCCGCGTGGAAGGCTTCGCTCTTGACCAGCGGGTTGCCCGAGCCGTCGGGCACCAGGTCTTGCGGCAGCACCACGGGCAAATCCTTCTCGGGCACGGGCTGCGGGCCGCAGGCGTCGCAATGGATGATGGGGATGGGCGTGCCCCAGTAGCGCTGGCGGCTGATGCCCCAGTCGCGCAGGCGCCAGGTGGTCTTCTTCTCGCCCAGGCCCTTTTGCGCCAGCGCGTGGGCCACGGCGTCCACCGCCTGCTTGTGGGAGAGGCCGCTGAAGCTGTCGGAGTTGATGGTCACGCCGCGCTGCTTGTCACCGTACCAGTCTTGCCACTGGTGGTAGTCGAAGTGCTCGCCGTCCACCAGCACCACCTGCTTGATCTGGATGCCGTACTTGAGCGCGAAGGCGAAGTCGCGCTCGTCGTGCGCGGGCACGCCCATCACGGCGCCATCGCCATAGCCCATGAGCACGTAGTTGCCGACCCAGACTTCGACCTTTTCCTCGGTCAGCGGGTGGGTGACGAACAGGCCCGTGGGCAGGCCCTTCTTCTCCTGCGTGGCGAGTTCGGCTTCTGTCGTGCCGCCGGTCTTGCATTCCGCGATGAAGGCGGCGAGCTGCGGGTTGGTTTGGGCGGCGTGCGCGGCCAGCGGGTGCTCGGGCGCGACGGCGCAGAAGGTCACGCCCATGATGGTGTCGGCGCGCGTGGTGAAGACGTACATCCTGCCGTCGCCGATCAGCGCGCCGTCGTCGCCCCGGATGTCGTGCGTGAAGGCGAAGCGCACGCCCTCGCTCTTGCCGATCCAGTTCTCCTGCATCAGCTTCACGCGCTCGGGCCAGCCGGGCAGCTTGTCGCCGGTCACGAAGTCGAGCAGTTCCTCGGCGTAGTCGGTGATCTTGAGGTAGTAGCCCGGAATCTCGCGCTTTTCCACCACCGCGCCGGTGCGCCAGCCCTTGCCGTCGATCACCTGCTCGTTGGCCAGCACGGTCTGGTCCACCGGGTCCCAGTTCACCACCTGGGTCTTGCGGTAGGCAATGCCCTTCTCCAGCATCTTCAGGAACAGCCACTGGTTCCATTGGTAATAGGAGGGGTCGCAGGTGGCGACCTCGCGCGACCAGTCGATCGCCAGCCCCATCGCCTGCATCTGCTTCTTCATGTAGGCGATGTTTTCGTAGGTCCACTTGGCGGGCGGCACGCCGTTTTTCAGCGCGGCGTTCTCGGCCGGCAGGCCGAAGGCATCCCAGCCCATGGGCATGAGCACGTTGTGGCCGTTCATGCGCAGGTAGCGCGTGAGCATGTCGTTGATGGTGTAGTTGCGCACGTGGCCCATGTGCAGCTTGCCGCTGGGGTAGGGCAGCATGGAGCAGGCGTAGAACTTCTTCTTGCTCGCGTCTTCCGTCACGCGGTAGGCGTCGCGGGCGGTCCAGTGGTCGTGCGCGGCGCGTTCGACCTCGTTCGGGCTGTATTTGTCTTGCATGGGGGCTTGGGTGAGACAGGGGTGCGACCGCGGGGCCGCGCTGGCCGGATTTTAGGCGGTCGGGCGCTGGTTCACTCAGCACTCAGGGGCGCGGCGCGGCAGGCTCGGCCACGAAGCCGATGCGCGACAGCCCCGCCGCCTGCGCCGCGCCCATGACCTCGACCACGCGGCCATAGGGCACGGCGGCGTCGGCGCGCAGCTGCACCTCGGTGTCGGGCCGCTCGGCGGCTGTGCGGCGCAGGCGCTCGGCCAGCGCGCCCTGCCCCAGCGGCTGGTCGTCCAGGTAAGCCTGGCCCGTGGCGTCCACCACCAGCGTGACGGCCTCGCGCGGCGCGCCGGGCGTGGCGCCCTCGGCGCGCGGCAGGTCCAGGCGGATGCTGCTGGCCAGCAGCGGCGCGGTGAGGATGAAGATGACGACCAGCACCAGCATCACGTCCACCAGCGGCGTGACGTTGATCTCGCTCAGGGGCTGCGGCGCCGTGCTGCGCTCTAGTCTGCCGAAGGGCATAGCAGGTCGCGCAGGTCGAGCGCAAAGCCTTCCAGCTCGGCCTCGATGCGCCCGATGAAACGGCCGAACACGTTGTAGGCCAGCACGGCGGGCAGGGCCACGGCCAGCCCGGCGGCGGTCATGACCAGCGCCTCGCCCACCGGCCCGGCCACGCGGTCGATGGTGATCTGCCCCGCGCCGGCCATGGCCGTGAGCGCATGGTAGATGCCCCACACCGTGCCCAGCAGGCCGACGAAGGGCGCGGTGGAGCCGACGGTGGCCAGCAGCACCTGGCCGAACTGCAGGCGCCCCAGCACGCCGTGCAGGGCGTCGCGCAGCACGCGCGTGAGCCGCTGCGACAGGCTGCCCTGCGCGGCCAGGGACTCGCTCTGGGGTTCGTTTGCTATTGAATTCGCAGCAACAACCAAAGGCAGGACAAGCGCTTCCCGGTCAAAAGACTGCAAACGCTGCGCCGCCACGCCGAGCGACGGCGCCTGCCAGAAGGCCGCCGTGCAGCGCGCCACGTCGCTGCTGGCGCGGCGCAGGAGGCGCAGCTTCCAGAAGATGACCACCCAGCTTGCCACCGACATCGCCAGCAGGAGCACGGCGGCGCCCTGCGTCACCGCGTCGCCCTGGCGCCACCAGTGCAGGGCGTCCATGGTCAGTGGAGATGCAGCACGTCGAACATGTCGAACATGCCCGTCTTGTGCGCCGTCAGAAAGCGCACCGCGCGCAGGCTGCCCTGCGCGTAGCCGCTGCGGTTGGACGCCTTGTGCGAGATCTCGATGCGTTCGCCCGCACCGGCGAACAGCACGGTGTGGTCGCCCACGATGTCGCCGCCGCGGATGGCGGCGAAGCCGATGGTGGACGGGTCGCGCTCGCCGGTCACGCCCTCGCGGGCATAGACGGCGCAGTCCTTCAGGTCGCGGCCCAGGGCCTGGGCGATGACCTCGCCCATCTTGAGCGCGGTGCCGCTGGGCGCGTCCACCTTGTGGCGGTGGTGGGCCTCGATGATCTCGATGTCGTAGCCCGTCGCCAGGGCCTGGGCGGCCATCTGCAGGAGCTTGAGCGTGACGTTGACGCCCACGCTCATGTTGGGCGCGAACACGATGGCCGTGCGTTTTGCGTGTTCTGCAATCTCGGCCTTTTGTGCATCGGTGAACCCCGTGGTGCCGATGACGGCCTTCACGCCCAGCTGGCTGCACACGGCCAGGTGGGCCAGCGTGCCCTCGGGGCGGGTGAAGTCGATCAGCACGTCGGCGTTCTTCAGGCCCGCAGCGATGTCGGCGGTGATGGCCACGCCGCTGGCATGGCCGAGGAAGGCCGTGGCGTCCGAGCCGATGGCGGGGCTGGAAGGCACGTCGAGCGCGCCGGCCAGCACCAGGTCGTCGCAGGCGCGGATGGCCTCGATGAGCATGCGGCCCATGCGGCCCGAGGCGCCAGCCACGGCCACGCGGCAGGGGGCGGAAGACGGTGAAGTCATGAGAGTCCTATCGGGAGTGGGGCGCCGGTTCCGGCGCGGGTCAGCGCGCGGGGGCTTCGAGCGGCGGGTAGCTCATGGACGCAGGCTCCAGCGGCGCGGCGGTGGGCGGCGTGGTCGGGCGCGGCGATGCGGGGTAGCGGGCCAGCTGCTCGGGCGTGGCATCGAGCGCAGGCACCTTCTTGCCCTTGACGTTGCCCGAGCCCAGCGAGGCGACGAATTCCGTCTCGGTGGGCATCTCGTCGCCTTCGTGGCGCTCCAGCACGTCGTTCTTGAAGAACACGGTCAGCTTGCGGGTCTGCACTTCTGCGCCGGGGCGTTTGAGCGTGAACACGTACTCCCAGCGGTCGGCATGGAACAGGCTGGTGACCAGCGGCGTGCCCAGGATTTCGCGCACCTGCTGGCGGCCCATGCCGGGCTGCAGCGCCTCGACCTGCTCGCGCGAGACGAAGTTGCCCTGCACGATGTCGATCTTGTAGGGCGTGACGATGTTGGCGATGCGGGCGCTGGCGCCGTTGAGGCTGCCGCAACCCGCCAGGGCGGCCACGCTGGCACCGATCAGGAGAGCCGGGCCCAGGCGGGCGCGGCGACGGGCTTTGACGGGCATGGAGAGAAAGTCTGAGGATATGATCGGCCCATTGTAGCGGCAGGCCCCGGCCCACCAGGCAGCGGGTCGGCAACCCGAAAGACCATGCCATGACCAACATCGACAACCTCAAAAGCACGGGGCTCAAGGCCACGCTGCCGCGCCTGAAGATCCTGGAGATATTCCAGACGGGCAAGCTGCGCCACATGACGGCGGAAGACGTGTTCCGCGTGCTGCTGGACGAGCATTCGGACATCGGCCTGGCGACGGTCTATCGCGTGCTCACGCAGTTCGAGCAGGCAGGCATCCTGATCCGCAGCAACTTCGAGAGCGGCAAGGCGGTGTATGAGCTGAACGAAGGCCAGCACCACGACCACTTCATCTGCACGGCCTGCGGCAAGGTGGAGGAGTTCTACGACGCGGAGATCGAGAAGCGCCAGCAGTCCATCGCCAAGTCCAAGGGCTGGCTGGTGCAGGACCACACCATGGCGCTCTACGGCCAGTGCGCGGAGTGCGCCAAGAAGTAACCGGCGTTCAGTGCCCGCCGCCCTGCTCCATGGCGCGGCGGTGGCGTTCCACGAATTCCTGGTAGGTGTCGATGCCGCGCAGCTGCAAGATGGTGTTGCGCACGGCGGCCTCCACCAGCACGGCGATGTTGCGCCCCGCCACCACCTGGATCACCACCTTGAGCACGGGCACGCCCAGCACGTCCTGCGTGAGCGGCTCGTAGGGCAGGCGCTCGTAGTCGCGCTCCAGCGTTTCCTTGCGCACCAGGTGAACGATGAGCTTCAGGCGCATCTTGCGGCGCACCGCCGTCTCGCCAAAGATGGCGCGGATGTCCAAAAGGCCGATGCCGCGCACTTCCAGCAGGTTCTGCAGCAGTTCGGGGCACTTGCCCTCGATGGTGGTCTGGTTGATGCGATAGAAGTCCACCGCGTCGTCGGCCACCAGGCCATTGCCGCGCGAGATCAGCTCCAGCCCCAGCTCGCTCTTGCCCAGGCCCGATTCGCCGGTGATCAGCACACCCAGGCCCAGGATGTCCATGAACACGCCATGCATGGTGGTGCGGTCGGCGAAATGCTTGGACAGGTAGGCGCGCAGCACGTCGATGACGAAGGCCGATGACTCGTGCGTGGAGAACATCGGGATCTGCGCGCGCTCGCACATGGACACCAGCGCCTCGGGCGCGCTCTGGCCGTCGGCCAGCACCAGCACGGGCGGCTCCAGCGTCACGATGCGGGCAATGCGGCGCCTGCAGTCCTCGTTGGTGCCGACACCGCTCAGGTAGGCGACCTCACGCTCACCCAGAATCTGCACGCGGTAGGGGTGGATGTAGTTGAGGTAGCCCACCAGGTCGGCGCCGGAGCGCGCGGAGCGCACGGCCACTTCGTCGAAGCGCCGTTCCGAAGCGCCCAGGCCCGCAACCCATTCCCACCTCAGCAGGCCGCGGAACTCCTCGAACAGGACATCGGCGCTGACGACGTTGGGCTTCACGGCAAACGAACGAAGAATGCGGCAGCAAACCCTGGTGCCGAGATTCGCCCGCAACCGCCAAAACTGGCGCGACCCCATGCCAGCGGACGCCGTGGAACTGGCTTTGCCAGGCCAGTGGCGTCGTCCCCCTGCCCGCATTGCGCAGCCATGCGAGAGCGGGGGGAAGCGGCGCAGCCGCTCAGGGGGGTGGTCATGCCGCCTGCGTGGACTGCCAGCCGACGATCATGCCGTGCAGCTCGGCGGCATCGGTGCAGGCCTTGAGCTTTTCGCGCAAGGCCGAATCGCTGAGCAGCTCGGCGATCTCGGAGAGGATCTCCAGGTGCTTCTGTGTGGCCGCCTCGGGCACCAGCAGGAAGATGAGCAGGCCCACGGGCAGTTCGTCCGGCGCATCGAAGCCGATCGGGTGCAGCAGCTGAAACACCGCCGCCATGGGCGCCTTCAGGCCCTTGATGCGCCCGTGCGGAATCGCCACGCCATGGCCCAGGCCCGTGGAGCCCAGGCGCTCGCGGGCGAACAGGCTGTCGGTGATGAGTGCGCGCGAGAGGCCGTGCTGGGCCTCGAACAGCAACCCCGCTTCTTCAAAAGCACGCTTCTTGCTGGTGGCGTCCACGCTCACGAGCACTTGAGCGGAGGGCAGGATGGAGGCGAGTCGGTTCATGGTCACGGTAACAATTATGCACATACTGGCGAAAACCCTGAGCAAGAACCGCCAGCCGCAAAAAAACCGCCCCAATGGGCGGCTGCGGTGCCGTGGCTCAGGACCGGCGCACCATCATGCATTCAGTTCGCGCTTGGCGGCGTCGTGGTGATGGTTCTGCAGGCGGTCCTTGTGGCGCACGACCTGGCGGTCCATCTTGTCCACCAGTTCGTCCACGGCGGCGTACAGGTCGGCGTGCGAACTCTCGGCAAACAGGTCACTGCCCTTGACGTGGATGTTGCATTCCGCCCGCTGCCTCTTCTCCTTTTCCTTTTGCTTCTCTACCGTCAGCAGCACCTTGACATCGACCACCTGGTCGAAATGCCGGGTGATCCGATCCAGCTTGGTGGTGACGTAGCTGCGCAGTGCGGGAGTTACTTCGAGGTGGTGACCACTGATCGTCAAATTCATGAATAAGCCTCCTGTTGTGACACTCTCGGGGAAAACGCTGCCCGGAATCAGGGCAACTGGCGAATCCACTATGCTCCCGCCCCTGCCGAAAAGCAACCCAGCCCGACCTGCGACCCGGGTTATGCCCGCCAAGATGCCAGTCGCACCAAAAGCGCGCACAATGGGCGGGCTTTGGGAGACCTAGAATTCCCGTCCCGCCCCCGTTGAACCGGACCATCTCCCTCTGCCATGACCCAGCCCCGCTCCCCCGCCCTGCACACGTCCGCCCTCACGTCGCTGCCCCTGCTGGCGCGCGGCAAGGTGCGCGACAACTACGCCGTGGGCGACGACCGCATCCTGATGGTGGCCAGCGACCGCCTGTCGGCCTTCGACGTGATCATGGGCGAGCCCATTCCGGGCAAGGGCGAGCTGCTCACGCAGATGGCGCTGTTCTGGTTCGACAAGTTGGGCCACATCGTGCCCAACCACCTGACGGGCGACGCGCCCGAGAGCGTGGTCACGCCCGCCGAGGCCGCGCAGATCAAGGGCCGCTCGATGCTGGTGCAGCGCCTCAAGCCCATCCCGGTCGAGGCCGTGGTGCGCGGCTACCTGGCGGGCAGCGGCTGGAAGGAATACCAGGACGGTCGCCGCGTCTGCGGCGTGCCGCTGCCCGAGGGCCTGACCAACGCCGCCAAGCTGCCCGCGCCCATCTACACGCCCGCCGCCAAGGCCGCCGTGGGCGAGCACGACGAGAACATCACCTTCGAGCGCACGGTGGAGATGATCGGCCCCGACCTCGCCACGCGCATCCGCGACATCAGCATCGCGCTCTACGAGGCCGCCGCCGCCATCGCGCTGCAAAAGGGCATGATCATCGCCGACACGAAATTCGAGTTCGGCCTCGCGCCCGACGGCACGCTGGTGCTGATGGACGAGGTGCTGACGCCCGACAGCTCGCGCTACTGGCCCGTCGAGGGCTATGCCGACGCCTTGGCCAAGGGCGAGAACCCGCCGAGCTACGACAAGCAGTTCGTGCGCGACTGGCTGGAGCAGGCCCAGGTGAACGGCAGGCCCTGGGACAAGACCGCCCCCGCGCCGCGCCTGCCGCGCGAGGTGATCGAGAAGACAGCCGCCAAGTACCGCGAGGCACTGGAGCGGCTGACCGGCTGACGGTTCAGCTCAACACCACGCTCGACAGCCTGCGGCGGTAGGTGGCGACCACCGGGTCTTCGGGCGGGATCTGGCCCTCGGCCACCTTGGGCTTGGGCGGTTCGATGATTTCGAGGATGGCGACGTAGGTCTTGCGCGCGGCCTCGTCGTTCCAGCCCTTGTCGCGCATGAGGATCTCCAGCAGCTCGTCCATCGCGTCCGTCCAGCGCTGGCGGGCGATGAGCCAGCGGGCGCGGGCGTAGCGCGTGTCGAAGTCGCGCTTGTTCGCCGCAATCTTTGCGTCAAATTCGGCTCCAGCGCTTTCCCCATAAGCGCCAGCAGCTACAAAATCAAGAGCATCCATCCAGCTTTTCAGCGCACCGAGGCGGCGCGATCCTGCGGCCTTGGCGATGACGGGGGCGAAGGCGACCTTGGCGTCGTCCTCGCGGCCTAGGGTGAGCAGCAGCTTGACGTAGTCGAAGCGCGCCTCGTCGTTGGCGGGGTCGGTGGCGACGGCGTGTTGCAGGCGCTCCAGCGCGGCGTCGGTGTCGCCGTCGGCCAGGGCCTCGTGCGCGGCTTCTTCCTCGGCCTCGGCGATCATTTCCTCGGCGCTGGGCAGGTGCTTGTCGAGGAAGGCGCGCACCTGGCCCTCGGGCAGCGCGCCCATGAAGCCATCGACCGGCTGGCCGTTCATCAGCAGCACGCAGGTGGGGATGCTGCGGATGCCGAACATGGCGGCGATCTGCTGCTCCTGGTCGGAGTCGATCTTGACCAGCTTGAAGCGGCCCGCGTACTCGGTCTCCAGCTTCTCCAGCACCGGGCCGAGCGACTTGCACGGGCCGCACCAGGGCGCCCAGAAGTCCACGAGCACAGGCACGTCCATCGAGGCGGCAACCACCTCGGCTTCAAAGTTTTCTACGGTGACATCGATCATGGGCGGGGATTTTCCCGCAATTTGAAGGCCCACGGGGTGCCCCGGTGCGGCCCCCGTAAAATCGCGGGTTTCCCCCAGCCCACCACCATGAAGCCCATCCAGATCGGCGTGGTCATGGGTTCCAGCAGCGACTGGGACACCATGCAGCACGCAGTGCAGATCCTCGAACAGTTCGGCGTTGCCCACGAGGCGCGCGTCGTGTCCGCCCACCGCATGCCCGACGACATGTTCGCCTACGCCGAGGCAGCGGCGGCCAGGGGCCTGAAGGCCATCATCGCGGGCGCGGGCGGCGCGGCCCACCTGCCGGGCATGATCGCCGCCAAGACACCCGTGCCCGTGCTGGGCGTGCCCGTCGCCAGCCGCCATTTGCAGGGCGTGGACTCGCTGCATTCCATCGTGCAGATGCCCAAGGGCGTGCCCGTGGCGACGTTCGCCATCGGCACCGCGGGCGCGGCCAACGCGGCGCTGTTCGCCGTGGCGCTGCTCGCCAACGAGAACCCCGCGCTGCGCCAGCAGCTCGACGCCTTCCGCGCCGCGCAGACCGAGGCGGCGCGCAACATGACCCTGCCGCCTGCCGCATGATGAACACTCCCCTTCTGCCCGGATCGACCCTTGGCGTGCTCGGCGGCGGCCAGCTGGGCCGCATGTTCGTCCACGCGGCCCAGGCCATGGGCTACTTCACGGCGGTGCTCGACGCCGACCCGACCAGCCCCGCCGGGCTGGTGAGCCACCACCACATCCGCACCGGCTACGAAGACCCGGCGGGCCTGGCCGAGCTGGCGCGCGTGGCCGACGCCATCACCACCGAGTTCGAGAACGTGCCCGCCGCCGCGCTGGCGACGCTCGCGGGCCAGCGCCCCGTGTCGCCCGCCGCCAGCGCCGTATCGGTGGCGCAAGACCGCGCGCGGGAGAAGGCGCACTTCACGGCCTGCGGCGTGCCCTGCGCGCCCTATGCCGTCATCGAAACGGCGGAGCAACTGGCGGCGGTGCCGCCCGGCCTGCTGCCTGGCATTTTGAAAACCGCCCGCCTCGGCTACGACGGCAAGGGCCAGGTGCGCGTGAAGACCGCCGCCGAGCTGGCCGCCGCCTGGGACAGCGTGGGCCGCGTGCCCTGCGTGCTGGAGAAGATGCTGCCGCTGGCGCTGGAATGCTCCGTCATCGTCGCGCGCGGCGCCGACGGCGCCATCGTGAACCTGCCCGTGCAGCGCAACCTGCACCGCGACGGCATCCTGGCCGTGACCGAGGTTTATGAACAAAATGTGCCTCCAGCGCTTGCCAGTCAAGCGCTGGCAGCTACAAAATCAGTAGCAGAAGGCTTGCAGTACGTGGGCGTGCTGTGCGTGGAATTCTTCGTGCTGCACGACGGCAGCCTGGTGGTCAACGAGATCGCCCCGCGCCCGCACAACAGCGGCCACTACAGCCAGAACGCCTGCGACGTGTCGCAGTTCGAGCTGCAGGTGCGCACCCTGGCGGGCCTGCCGCTCACGCAGCCGCGCCAGCACAGCCCCGCCATCATGCTCAACCTGCTGGGCGATCTGTGGTTCGCGCACGGCGACACGCCGCAAACGCCGCCCTGGGCCGAGGTGCTGGCCCTGCCTGGCACCCACCTGCACCTGTACGGCAAGCGCGACGCCAAGCGGGGCCGCAAGATGGGGCACCTGAACATCACCGCGCCCACTGCCGATGCCGCGCGCGCCACGGCGCTGCAGGCCGCCGCGCTGCTGGGCATCGCAGCGTTCTGACCATGGTCCTGGACGGCAGCGACCCCTCGGCCATCGCCGCCGCCGCGCAGGCGCTGGGCCGTGGCGAACTGCTGGGCCTGCCCACCGAAACCGTGTACGGCCTGGCGACCGACGCAGGCAACGACGCAGCCGTGGCCAGGATCTTCGCCGCCAAGGGCCGCCCCAGCGACCACCCGCTGATCGTTCATGTCGCAGCGCCCCGGGACATCGCCCACTTCGCCCGCGATGTGCCCGCCTTCGCCCAGGCCCTGGCCGATGCGTTCTGGCCCGGCCCGCTCACGCTCATCCTGCCGCGCCGCGCAGGCGTGGCGAACGCCGCCACGGGCGGGCAGGACAGCGTGGGCCTGCGCTGCCCCGCGCACCCCGTGGCACAGGCGCTGCTGCAAGCCTGCGCCGCCCAGGGCCTGCACGGCGTGGCCGCGCCCAGCGCCAACCGCTTCGGCCGCGTGAGCCCGACCACCGCCGCACACGTCGCCAGCGAGTTCGGCAGCGGGCTGCTGGTGCTCGACGGCGGCCCCTGCGCCGTGGGCATCGAGAGCACCATCGTGGACTGCACGCGCGGCGTGCCCGTGCTGCTGCGCCCGGGCGCCATCACGCGCGCGCAGATCCAGGCCGCCTGCGGCACCGCACCGCTATCGAAAGATGAGCTGCCAGCACAGACCCCACGCGCGTCAGGCACCCTTGAGGCCCACTATGCGCCGACCGCCAAGGTGCGTCTGATGGACGCCAAGGCCCTGCAAACCGGCCTGGACCTGCTGGGCGCCGAGGCCGCCCACATCGCCGTCTATGCCCGCGCCGCGCTGCGCACCCAGTCGTCGAAGCTGGTCATGCGCCGCATGCCCGACGACGCCGCCGCCGCCGCGCAGCAGCTGTTCGCGGCGCTGCGCGCGTTCGACGACGCGGGCGTGAAGCTGATCTGGATCGAGACCCCGCCCGACGCCCCCGAATGGGAAGGCGTGTGCGACCGGCTGGCACGCGCGGCAGCAGCAAACTGACGCGGCGGTAAACTAGCCCCCCGCATTTCCGGAGAGATTCACATGGCAGCAAATTGGGTGCGCCGCACCGTTCTTCTGGCCGTCTGCGCGTCGGCTGCACTGCTGGCGGCCTGCGGCTCCAGCACCACCGAATCGGCCATCACGCCCGATCGTTTCATCGCCTTCGGCGACGCCAACAACGACGTGGGGCAGAACGGCTCGCTCTACACCGTCAACGACGGCAGCGTCAACAACTGGACCCTGCAGCTCACGTCCAACTACGGCAAGACCCTGACCCCCGTATCGGCCGGCGGCTTGAGCTACGCCGTGGGCAACGCCCGCATCACGGCCCAGCCCGACGCGGCGGGCAACACCTCCACGCTCACCCTGAGCGACCAGATCACCGCCTACCTGGCCAGCGACAGCTTTGGCGACAACGACGTGGTGCTGATGAGCGGCGGCGTCAGCGACGTGATCGTCGGCATGGCCGCCGTGCAGGCCGGCACGCAGACCGAGGACGAAATGGTGGCCGCCGCCCGCCAGGCCGGCGCGGACATGGCCACCCAGGTGCAGCGCCTGGTGGACGCGGGCGCCAAGCACGTGGTGGTGGTCGGCACCTACGACCTGGGCCGCACGCCCTGGGCCGCGACCATTGGCCGCGAGGACCTGCTCTCCAGCGCCAGCAGCCGGTTCAACGAAGGGCTGAAGATCGGCATCGTGGACCTGGGCGCCAACGTGCTGTACGTGGACCTGGCCTATTACGTGAACCTGTACACGAGTTCGCCCGCCAGCTACGGCTTCAACAACGCCGTCGATCCGGTGTGTACCTCGGTGGACTCCGGCAACGGCATCGGCATCGGCACGGGCCAGGTGAACTCGTCCCTGTGTACCACCTCGACCCTGGTGTCGGGCGCCAGCCAGGACACCTACGTGTTTGCCGACCCGGTGTACCTGACGCCGTTGGCCCACCGCCTGTTCGGCACGTACGCCTACGACCTGCTGAGCGCGCGCTGGTAGGCAGCGGGGCACAGTCGATGAAAAACCGGCCCGCAGGCCGGTTTTTTTTGACGCCGCGTGCCGTCAGCGCTTGGTGTCGAAGAACTGGCGTGCCGCCGCGTAGCAGAACATGGGCTCGTACGGCGAGTGGTAGTTGGCGTAGTAGGTGGCGAATTCGGCAGAGGTGGAGTCGGTCGGCGCCGTGCCGCCAGGACCGAATGCCGCCTGGACTTGCGCATCCACGTCCACCGAGGTGACGTTGTTGACGCCGCGCGCGGTGAGATCGGCCATCAGCACGTCCTGGTGAATGGCGGGCGGCACCACCGGGTCGCCCTTGCCGCCGCACAGCAGCACCGGCGCCTTGGGCGTCCAGCCCAGGAAGCTGTTCTTGACCCCCGCCTGGTACAGCGCATTGGTCTTGGCGCGCGTGGCCGCCAGGAACGTCGGCTGCATGATCAGGTCCAGCGCGGCACTGGGCGCGAGGTCCAGGCGCAGCGAGGCATAGAGACTGGCAGCGTCCGTCGTGGGGAAGGCGGTTTCCAGGCTGGTGTCGTAGGGCGCCTGGAAGGCGTCCGACGCCGTGCTGTAGATGTTGCCGTAGGCATGCTGCCAAGCCGTGACGATGAAGGGCAGGAACAGTTGCGAGCCGGCCGTGGGCGTCGAAAGGCTGAGCGCGGTGCCCAGGTTGTAGGGGCCTGCGAGGTGGGCGCCTGCCACGACGTTGAATTCCGCACTGTTGTCACGCTCGGCCGCGCGCTGCGCCGCCGTGGACGAATGCCCGCCCTGAGAGTAGCCGGTGAACATCACCTTGCCCGACAGCGTGGCGCCCACCGCCGACGCCGCGTTGCGCGCCGCCCGCACCGAGTCGATCACCGAGCTGGCCTCGGACTCCGCGTCCAGGTAGGGGTGGTAGGTGTAGCTGGACTTGGCATAGCCGAGGTAGTCGGTCGCCACCACGGCATACCCCTGCGCCGCGAAGAAGGCGATCAGCGAGAAGGTCTCGGCGTCCTGCGGGTTCGCCAGGGTGCGCGTCTTGAGCACGTTGGTGCCACGGGCATACGCCACCAGAGGAGCGGAATCGCTGGCGCAAGCGCCTGCGGGCACCAGCATCACGCCCGAAGCGTTCTGGCCGCTCTCGCCCTTGGCACCGACGGTGGCGTAGTTCAGCGCCACCACCTTCACGTCGCATTTGGCCGTCCCGCTGACGGCCTGCAGCCCGCTTGCGGCGGTGGAGGCGTCGATTTGCGCGGCGGTGAGGGTGCTGACCGTCGTGGCCGATTCCAGCAGCGTGCCCCGCGCGGGGTCGTCGGAGCCGCCGCAGGCGGCGAGCGCCAAGGTGGCGGCAGCCACGCAGCTCAGGCGGAAATGCTTCGTCGTCATCATCGTCATGGAAGTACCTCGGGCTGAAAAGAAACGAGGCATCCTGCGCCCGCTCGCGCTGCAGCATCCATAGGGGATAACACGGGCCGGGACGCCTGGGCGACAAGCGCCCGGCGTTACTGATCCCGCGCCGTCCAGTCGATCAGGCTGTCGAGCACCGGGCGCGCCGCGCCCGCGTTGGCGTGGTTGACGATGGCGACGAGCACGTAGCGCCGCCCGCTGGCCGCATGTACATAGCCCGCCACGGCCATCACGTCGCGCAGGCTGCCGGTCTTGAGGTGCGCCGCGCCCGCGCGGCTCTGGCTGCGGCGCAGCGTGCCATCGACCCCGGCCACGGGCAGGGACGCGAGCAGCTCGGGCATAACGGGCGACTGCCAAGCCGTTTGCAGCATGCGGGCCAGCGCCTGCGCTGTCAGGCGCGCGTCGCGGCTCAGGCCCGCGCCGTTGTCGGCCACGGGCAGATCGGCATCGCCCATGCGCGCCTGCCACCACTGGCGCAGGGCCTCGCGCGCGCCGTCGAAGGTGGCCGTGCCGTTTTTCTTCAACGCCAGAGTCAAAAAGAGCTGCTGCGCCATCACGTTGTTGCTGTATTTGTTCACGTCGCGCACCACCTCGGCCAGCGCGGGCGACGTGGCGACGAACGCCGGCTTGAGGCCCGCAGGCACCTTGCCGTTGCGCACGCTGCCGGTGAGCTTGCCGCCCAGCTCGCGCCACATGCCTTCCACCGCGCGCGCCGCGAAGCCGTCGGGGTCGGCCGTGGCGACAGGCCAGGCGCGCTCGCCGCAGGCGGCGGGGTACACGCCCTGGAAAGCGACCTTGGCCGGGTCTGACAGCTCGGCGCGCAGGGCGGCGCGCCAGTCGCCGCACTCGGCCCCGGGCGCGGCCAGCGCCACGGTGGCCTGGCGCTGAACGCCCGCCAGCGGCAGGTCGTACTGGATGCGGGCCAGGCCCGCCGCAGCGTCTGGCACGAAGGTCATGGCCTGCGACTTGTAGTTGACCAGCAGCGCGTCGGGCGCGGCGTTGTAGGGGCGCAGGGGCTCGCCGTCGAAACTGGCGGGGTCGTGGGCAGGCACGTCGAAGGCGGTGCGGTCGAGCACGATGTCGCCCACGATCACCTGGATGCCCTGCGCCTGGAGCCGCCGCATGAGCTGCCACAGGCGCTCCACCACCAGCTTGGGGTCGCCCTGGCCCTGGATATAGACGCTGCCGCGCAGGCTGCCATCCTGCACCGTGCCCTGGATATAGACGGGCGTGCTCCACACGTAGGCGGGGCCCAGCTGCTCCAGCGCGGCGTAGGTGGTGACCAGTTTCATCACCGAGGCGGGGTTGACCGGCACCTGCGCGCGGTGCGCCAGGCGCGGCGCGGCTTTGGGCGCCGCCTGGGCGTCCGCCACCAGCACCGACAGCGCATCGCCCGGCAGCCTGGCGCGGGCCAGGGCAGATTCGACCTCGGGCGGCAGGGGCGTTTGCGCTCGGGCGGGGGAAAGGGCACAGAGAAGGGCCACGGCGGCCACGGCGGCCACGGCGCGCCAGAAGTGGAGAGAGGGCATGAACCGAGTCTATCCACCGCCGATAATCCCGCCTTCCATGAACCTGCTCGCCTTCGACACCAGCACCGACACCCTGTCCATCGCCGTTTGCCGTGGCGATACGGTGCTGCAGCACCAAGGCCCCGGGGGCGCGCAGGCGTCCAGCACGCTGATCCCCGCCGTGCGCGGGCTGATGGCGCAGGCGGGCCTGTCGTTCGACACGCTAGACGCCATCGTCTTCGGGCGCGGCCCGGGCTCGTTCACCGGGCTGCGCACCGCCTGCGCCGTGGCCCAGGGCCTGGCCTTTGGCGCAGGCGGTGGCAAGGGCGTGCCGGTGCTGCCCGTGGACACCCTGCTGGCCGTGGCCGAGGAAGCCCGCCACCAGCACGGCTGCACCCAGGTGGTGGCGGTGCTGGACGCGCGCATGGACGAGGTCTATCACGCACGCTGCGCATGGCACAGCGGCACATGGCAGGCCGACGCCGACTTCGGCCTGGGCAAGCCCGAATCCGTGCAGGCCCCCGAGGGCTGGACGGTGGCAGGCAACGCGCACGCCCCCTACGGCGAGCGCCTGGCCCCCGCCGCCCCGCGCGTGGCTGCGCTGCCCACGGCCAGCGCCCTGCTGCGCCTGGCGCCCGCCCTGCTGGCCGCCGGCCAGGCCGTACACGCCAGCGAGGCGCTGCCGCGCTACATCCGCGATAAAGTGGCGCAGACCACCGCCGAACGCGCCGCAGCCAAGGCCACCACCCCATGAGCGCCCTGCCCATTGCCGCCATTCCCGCGCCCGACGAAGCCCGCTTCGAGCCCCTGACGCTCGCCTGGCTCGATGCCGTGCTGGCCGTGGAGCAGCGCGCCTACACCCACCCCTGGACGCGCGGCAACTTCACCGACGCGCTGGCTGCGGGCTACCAGGCGCAGGTGCTGGCGGCAGGCGACGAACTGCTGGGCTACTTCATCGCCATGCTGGGCGTGGACGAGGTGCATTTGCTCAACATCACCGTCGCGCCCGCATACCAGCGCCAGGGCTGGGCGCGCGTGCTGCTGGACGCCCTGGCCCTGTGGTCGCGCGGGCGCGGCGCGCAGTGGCTGTGGCTGGAAGTGCGCGTGAGCAACCTGCGCGCCCGGCAGATCTACGAAGCCCACGGCTTCAGCCGCGTGGGCGAACGCAAGCGCTACTACCCCGCCGCCGACGGCGAGCGCGAAGACGCGGTGGTGATGAGTCTGCCGCTATGAGCCATAACAGCCTGCACCTCGATGCGCGCCAGCGCGCCATGCTGCAAGAGATGGGCGTGACCGTGTGGGCACGGCCCGAGGCTACGCCCGTGGCGGCACCAGCGCCCGTGCCGCCTGCGCCAGCCCCCGCCGCGCCCCGGCCCGCAGCG
>NZ_JASGDA010000029.1:0-13484 GCF_047607405.1 Acidovorax sp.
CGCTCGGCGCGGCTGTGCCTGTGGCTGCCCGCGCCCACGGCGGCGCTGGCGGCGGGCGTGCTGCTGGCCGGGGCCTACGCGCTGTTCAGCGGCTGGGGCGTGCCTGCGCAGCGCACGGTCACCATGCTCGCCGCCGTCGCGCTGCTGCGGCTGGGCGGGCGGCGCTGGCCCTGGCCGCACGTGTGGCTGCTGGCCTGCGCGGCCGTGGTGCTGGCGGACCCGTGGGCGCTGGCACAGGCGGGTTTCTGGCTGAGCTTTGTCGCGGTGGGGGTGCTGTTTGCTAGCAATTCAGTAGCTGCTAGTGCAATCAGGACGGGCACTGGAGGCCATTTTCATGCTTTATGGCGCGAGCAGCGCACGGTCACGCTGGCTTTGACGCCGCTCTCGCTGCTGCTGTTCGGCCAGGTGTCGGTGGTGGGCTTCGCGGCCAATCTGGCGGCGATTCCATGGGTGACGGTGGTGGTCACGCCGCTGGCCCTGGGCGGGGCGCTGTGGCCGCCGCTGTGGAGCCTGTCGGCCCTGGCCTTGCAGCCGCTGGCCGCGCTGCTGCAGTGGCTGGCGCAGTGGTCGTGGGCGGTGGTCTTTGTGCCCGCCGCGCCGCTGTGGGCGGGCGTGGCGGCGGTGGCAGGCGGCGCATGGCTGGCCCTGCGCCTGCCCTGGCGCCTGCGGCTGCTGGCGCTGCCGTTGGTGTTGCCGCTGCTGTGCTGGCAGCCTGCACGGCCCGCTGCCGGGCAGTTCGAGCTACTGGCTGCCGACATCGGCCAGGGCAACGCCGTGTTGGTGCGCACCGCCGCGCACACGCTGCTGTACGACGCGGGCCCGCGCTTCAGCCGCGAGAGCGACGCGGGCCACCGCGTGCTGGTGCCCCTGCTGCGCGCCCTGGGCGAGCGTCTGGACGTGCTCATGCTCAGTCACAGCGACGCGGACCACACCGGCGGCGCCGCAGCCGTGCTGGCCCAGCAGCCGCAGGCGCGCGCCATGGGCTCCATCGAGGCCGACAACGCGCTGCAGGCGCAGCGCCCCGTGCAGCCCTGCCTGGCGGGCCAGCGCTGGGAATGGGACGGCGTGGCCTTCGAGCTGCTGCACCCCCAGCCCGGCGACGCCGCCCTGGCCGCCAAGCCCAACGCCCTGAGCTGCGTGCTGCGCGTGCGCGCGAACGATGGCGCCACGGCCCTGCTGGCGGGCGACATCGAGGCCCCGCAGGAGCAGGCCCTGGCCGCCCGCGACGCCGCCGCGCTGCGCGCCGACGTGCTGCTGGCGCCGCACCATGGCAGCAAGACTTCGTCGTCCGCCGCCTTCCTGGACGCCGTGCAGCCGCGCACCATCCTGGTGCAATCTGGCTACCGCAACCGCTTCGGCCACCCCGCGCCCGAGGTGCTGGCGCGCTACGCCGAGCGCGGCATCGGGGTGGTGGAGTCGCCGCGCTGCGGGGCGGCCACGTGGTCCACGGCACGGCCTGACGCGGTGGCGTGCGAGCGCGCCACCCAGGCGCGCTACTGGCACCACCCATTGGAGTAAACCCGAGCAGGCGCACAACTTGCTATTCTGTGGTTAGGAGGCCTGTTTTTCATGCAGAAATTTGACGAGATGTACGCCATGCTGCCTTTCGATGGCAGCGATGTGCGGGAGCACTACAAGCGCTATGCGCAGTGGTTGAGTAAACAGCCCCCTGACGTGATGCTGTCGCGCCGCGCCGAGGCCGAGATGATCTTCCGGCGCGTGGGCATCACCTTCGCCGTCTATGGCGCCAAGGACGAGGACGGCGCGGGCACCGAACGGCTGATCCCGTTCGACCTGATCCCGCGCATCATCCCCGCGCACGAATGGGCCAGCATGCAGCGCGGCCTGGTGCAGCGCGTGACGGCGCTCAACCGCTTCATCCAGGACGTGTACCACGGGCAGGACATCATCCGCGCGGGCATCGTGCCGCAGGACCTGATCGTGGGCAACGCCCAGTTCCGGCCCGAGATGGCGGGCGTGGACGTGCCGGAGAACATCTACGCGCACATCGCGGGCATCGACATCGTGCGCGCGCCCGACGCGCAGGGCAACGGCGAGTACTACGTGCTGGAAGACAACCTGCGCGTGCCCAGCGGCGTGAGCTACATGCTGGAAAACCGCAAGATGACGATGCGGCTGTTTCCCGAGCTGTTCAGCCAGCACAAGGTGGCGCCCGTGGCCCACTACCCCGACCTGCTGCTCGACACCCTGCGCGCCAGTGCCCCGGCGGGCGCGGTGGACCCCACGGTGGTCGTGCTCACGCCCGGCATGTACAACAGCGCCTACTTCGAACACGCCTTCCTGGCCCAGCAGATGGGCGTGGAACTGGTCGAGGGGCAGGACCTCGTGGTCAAGGACGACTTCGTCTATATGCGCACCACGCGCGGCCTGCAGCGCGTACACGTCATCTACCGCCGTGTCGATGACGACTTCCTGGACCCGCTGGTCTTCCGCCCCACGTCCACCCTGGGCTGCGCGGGCCTGATGGCCGCGTACCGTGCGGGCAACGTCGCCATCTGCAACGCCGTGGGCACGGGCATCGCCGACGATAAATCGGTCTATCCCTACGTGCCCGAGATGATCCGCTTCTACCTGGGCGAGGAGCCGATCCTAAAGAACGTGCCCACCTGGATGTGCCGCAAGCAGGACGACTTGCAGTACGTGCTGGACCACCTGCCCGAGCTGGTGGTCAAGGAAGTGCATGGCGCGGGCGGCTACGGCATGCTCGTCGGCCCCGCCGCCAGCAAGGCCGAGATCGAGGACTTCCGCCGCGCGGTGCAGGCCAACCCGGCGGGCTACATCGCCCAGCCCACGCTCAGCCTGAGCAGTTGCCCCACGTATGTGGAAAGCGGCATCGCGCCGCGCCACATCGACCTGCGGCCCTTCGTGCTCAGCGGCAAGCAGGTGCAGATGGTCGCGGGCGGCCTGACGCGCGTGGCGCTCAAAGAAGGCTCGCTGGTGGTCAACTCCTCGCAGGGCGGGGGCACCAAGGACACCTGGGTGCTGGGCGAGCCCATCGCAGCCGCCAGCCAGACACAAAGCCAATCGCAAAGCCAATCGCAATCGCAAACGATGCAAACGCAAACGCAAGGAGGGCTCTGAGATGCTGAGCCGCACTGCCGACCATCTGTTCTGGATGTCCCGCTACACGGAACGAGCGGAAAACACCGCCCGCATGCTCAGCGTGAGCTACGAGACCTCGCTGCTGCCCCAGGCTGCCGACGTGGCGCTCAAGGGCTGGGAGGGGCTCCTGTCCATCAGCGAGCTGATCCCCGCCTACGCCGCCAAGCACGGCGACGTGACGCCCGCCGGTGTGCTGCAGTTCATGGTGGGCGACGACACCAACCCCTCGTCCATCGTGTCGTGCCTGCGCGCCGCGCGCGAGAACGCCCGCGCCGTGCGCGGCGCACTCACCACCGAGGTGTGGGAAACGCAGAACCAGACCTGGCTGGAGCTGCACCGCCAGCTCCAGGGCGGCGCCTTCGAGCGTGACCCGGGCCAGTTCTTCGAATGGGTGAAGTACCGCTCGCACCTCTCGCGCGGCGTGGTGCTGGGCACCATGCTGCAGGACGAGGCCTTTCACTTCCTGCGCCTGGGCACCTTCCTGGAGCGGGCCGACAACACGGCGCGGCTGCTGGACGTGAAGTTCCACGCCGTCAAGAACGACTTCTTCGGTCGCGCCAACGAGCGCAACCAGGAGAGCGACTTCTACCACTGGAGCGCCATCCTGCGCAGCGTCTCGGCGTTCGAGGTCTATCGCAAAGCCTACCGCGACGTGATCACGCCTGGCCGCGTTGCAGAGCTGCTGATACTGCGCGACGACATGCCGCGCTCGCTGCACGCCTGCATGCGCGCGGTGGTGGACAACCTCGCCGTGCTCTCCAACGAACAGTCCGCCGAGACGCGCCGCCGCGCCGGGCGCCTGCTGTCGGACCTGCAGTACGGTCGCATCGACGAAATCCTGGCCACCGGGCTGCACGCCTTCCTCACGCAGTTCCTGGACCGCGTGAACGACCTGGGGGCAGGCATCAGCCGCGACTTCCTGGTCGCCACGACCGATTGAGCCGTTGGGGGCGGCTGCATGGCGCTTTGCGTGCCATGGTGACGCCGTCCCTTCATCCTGGCCTGGTTTTCCTGCGCCCCAGTGTAGGGACGTGTCGCACTGCCTTGATGCGGTTGGAAGCGTGCTTTCTGCGTCCAATATGGGCATGAATATTGCGAAAGCAAAACCACCCTGCCGGTAACGCAGCCTGCAGATCAAAACATTCTCCGCTAACGATGGCGGAACCCCAGGCGGGCCGGGTTTCGGCGCGGCCCGCCTGCAGTTCCAAACCACACCCGTGCCGGCACGACGAGTGAGGCGCCCTGCGGAAGCCCCCACGCCATCCTGCTTTCGCCCCTCGCGCGCGGCCCGGTCATTGCAGGACCACGATCATGGTGAAGATTGTTCTCATCGGCCACGGAATGGTGGGCCACAAGTTCCTTGAAAGCCTGGCGGAGACGGGCCTGGCGGGCGCGCAAGTCACCGTGCTGTGCGAGGAGCCCCGCGCCGCCTACGACCGCGTACACCTGTCCGAGTTCTTCAGCGGCAAGTCGGCGGATGAGCTCTCGCTGGTGGAGCCGGGCTTCTTCGAGCGCACGGGCTTTTCGCTGCGGCTGGCGACGCGCGCGGCATCCATCGACCGGCGCATCCGCACCGTGACCACGGTGGATGGCGAGGTGATCCCCTACGACAAACTGGTGCTTGCCACCGGCTCCAACCCTTTCGTTCCGCAGGTGCCGGGGCGTGACCGGGCGCATTGCTTCGTCTATCGCACCATCGAAGACCTGGAGGCGATGAAGGCGTCGGGCGCCAAGTCCCGCTCGGGCGTGGTGGTGGGCGGCGGCCTGCTGGGTCTGGAATGCGCCAAGGCGCTGCGCGACATGGGGCTGGAGACGCACGTGGTGGAGTTCGCCCCGCGCCTGATGGCCGTGCAGGTGGACGAGGGCGGCGGCCGCGTGCTGCGCGCCAGGATCGAGGAGCTGGGCGTCCACGTACACACCAGCCGCAACACGCAGGAGATCACCGACGGCGCGCGGGCGCGCCACCGCATGAAGTTTGCGGACGACACGTACCTGGAGACGGACATGATCGTCTTCTCCGCCGGCATCCGCCCGCGCGACGAGCTGGCGCGCCAGTGCGTGCTGGCCATCGGCCCGCGCGGCGGCGTCGCCATCGACAGCGCCTGCCGCACCAGCGACCCCAACGTCTATGCCATTGGCGAATGCGCGTCGTGGAACGAGCAGACTTTTGGCCTGGTCGCGCCCGGCTACGACATGGCCCGCGTGGCGGCGCGCCACATTGCGGGCGAGGCGGACGCGGCCTTTGTGGGCGCGGACATGAGCACCAAGCTCAAGCTGATGGGCGTGGACGTGGCCAGCATTGGCGACGCGCACGGCAAGACGCCGCACAGCCGCACCTGCCAGTACGTGGACGAGCGCCGCCAGGTCTATAAAAAGATCGTCATCAGCGAAGACGGCAAGCAGCTGCTGGGCGCTGTGCTGATTGGCGACGCCAGCGAGTACGGCACGCTGCTGCAAATGGCGCTCAACGGCATTGCGCTGCCCGAAGACCCCGAGTTCCTGATCTTTCCGTCCAGCGACGGCAAGGCCAGGCCCGGCCTGGGCGTGGAGGCGTTGCCCGACACGGCGCAGATCTGCTCGTGCAACAACGTGAGCAAGGGCGCCATCTGCGCCGCAGTGGGCGAGGGCGCCTGCACCGTCGCCGAGATGAAAGCCTGCACCAAGGCGGGCGCCACCTGCGGCGGCTGCGTTCCCCTGGTCACGCAGGTGATGAAGATGGAGATGGCCCGGCGCGGCATGGCCGTCAACAACCATATCTGCGAGCACTTCGCGTATTCGCGCCAGGAGATCTACCACCTGGTGCGCGTGGGGCAGATCAAGACGTTTGACGAACTGCTCGCCAAGCACGGCAAGGGCCTGGGCTGCGACGTGTGCAAGCCCGTGGCGGCCAGCGTGTTCGCGTCGTGCTGGAACGAGTTCGTGCTCAAAAAAGAGCTGGCGGGCCTGCAAGACAGCAACGACTACTACCTGGGCAACATCCAGAAGGACGGCACCTATTCCGTGGTGCCGCGCATGCCGGGCGGCGAGGTCACGCCCGACGGGTTGATCGCCGTGGGGCAGGTCGCCAAGAAGTACGGCCTGTACACCAAGGTGACGGGTGGGCAGCGCCTGGACCTGTTCGGCGCGCGACTGGAGCAACTGCCGCTGATCTGGGACGAACTCATCGCCGCAGGCTTCGAGTCCGGCCATGCCTACGGCAAGTCGCTGCGCACGGTCAAGAGCTGCGTGGGCAGCACCTGGTGCCGCTACGGTGTGGGCGACAGCGTGGGCCTGGCCGTGGAGCTGGAGAACCGCTACAAGGGCCTGCGCTCGCCGCACAAGATCAAGTTCGGCGTGTCCGGCTGCACGCGCGAATGCGCCGAGGCGCAGGGCAAGGACATCGGCGTCATCGCCACCGAGAAGGGCTGGAACCTCTACATCTGTGGCAACGGCGGCATGAAGCCGCGCCACGCCGAGCTGTTCGCGTCCGACCTGTCCAAGGACGAACTCGTGCGCCTGATAGACCGCGTGCTCATGTTCTACGTGCGCACCGCCGACCGCCTGCAACGCACCAGCACCTGGCGCGAGAACCTGGAAGGCGGGCTGGACTACCTGAAGGACGTGCTCATCCAGGACAGCCTGGGCTTCGCCGCCGAGCTGGAGGCGCAGAAGCAGCACGTGGTCAACACCTACCAGTGCGAATGGAAGACCGCCGTGACCGACCCCGAGACGCGCAAGCGCTTCCGCTCGTTCGTCAACAGCGACAAGGCCGACGAGAACGTGCTGTTCGTGCAGGAGCGCGGCCAGATACGCCCCGCCCGCGCAGACGAGCGCGCGCAGGCAATGGCTGCCGTCATCCCCATCCGCCGTGCGGCGTGAAGCCCCTGGAGACACACCCATGACCGAGCCTGTGACCTGGACCGACGTGTGCGCGGTCGATGACATCCTGCCGGATACCGGCGTCTGCGCCCTGGTCGGCGGCCGCCACGTGGCCGTGTTCCGCCTGGGGGCGGATCGCTACTTCGCCATCGACAACGTGGACCCGAAATCGGGCGCCAGCGTGCTCGCGCGCGGCCTGCTCGGCAGCCTGGGCGACCGCATCGTGGTGGCATCGCCTCTGTACAAGAACCACTTCGACCTGCGCACCGGCGAATGCCTGGAAGCGCCCGAGCAGTCCGTGCAGGCCCACGGCGTGCAGGTGCAAGGGGGGCGCGTGCGTGTGGCGCTGTCGTAAGGGGGTGTGGTGATTTCAAGCAAAATCGGCCTCTAGCGCTTATGCAGCAAGCACAAGAAGCTATAAAAACAGGAGTATTTACCGTCCCATGGAACCTGCGTCTCCCCTGACCGTCTCCCATCTCGTCCTGCGCTCCAAGCAACTGGAGATCGACGCCGTGCGCCGCCTGGCCCGCAGGGCCGAGCTGGTGGACGTGGTGGGCCAGCTCATCCAGGGCCTGCAGCGCGAGCGGGGTGCGACCAGCATCTATCTCGCATCCCAGGGCCAGCGCTTTGCCGACGCGCGCCGCCGCATCATGGACGACGTGGCCCCGCTCGACGCGCGCCTGCGCGCCGCCCTGGCCGACCACGCCGAGCCCGCGCAGGGTGCCACGGCCAAGGCCCTGTCGCTGATGGCCTGGGCCCTGCTGGGCATGGACGCGCTGCCCGCGCTGCGCGCCCAGGCGGACCGCCAGGCCATGACTGCGCACGACTCCGTGGCCGCGTACAGCCACCTCATCGCGGGGCTGGTGGAACTGGTCTTTCACGTGGCGGACGGCGTGGGCCTGCCCAGCGCATCGCGCCTGCTCGTGGCCTTGCTGCACCTGGTGCAAGCCCAGGAAGAGGCAGGCCAGGAGCGGGCCGTGGGTGCGCTGCTGTACGCATCGGGCCAGAGCGCCGACGAGCACCAGCAGCGCCTGCTGCACCTCATCGACGCGCAGGAGCGCAGCCTGCGGGTGTTCACCGAATTCGCCGAGCCCGCGCTGCGCGAGCGCTGGGAACAGCAGCAACTGGCGCCCGGCGCGGCCCAGCTGGAGCGTCTGCGCCGCACCCTGTGCGCGGCCCGCCCCGGCGCGGCGCTGGACAGCGACCTGAGCGACACCTGGTTCGACTGCTGCTCCGAGCGCATCGACCTGCTGTGGCAGTTGCAGCTGGAGCTGGTGCAGCGCCTGCGCGACGACTGCGATACGCACATCCGCGCGGCGCAGCAGGACCTGCAGGACTCCAAGGGGCTGCTGCAGAACCTGCGCAACAACCCGCCGCATCGCACGCACTCCGTGGACCGCTTCTTCGACACCGTCACCCCGGTCGCCGCGCCAGCGCCTGAAGCCCCCGCACACGAATCCGCCGCATTGCTGGACCTGCTGCAGGCCCAATCCGCCCGCATGGCCCGCATGGAAGCGGAGCTCGAAGCCGCCCGCCGCACCCTGAACGAGCGCAAGGTCATCGAGCGCGCCAAGGGCGTGCTGATGGCGCGGCTGGGCCTGAGCGAGGAGGTGGCCTTTCGCCTGCTGCAGAAAACGTCCATGGACCAGAACCGCCGCCTGCTCGACGTGGCCGAGGCCACGCTGTCGCTGCCCGACATCGCCTTTGCGCGGCGCCCATGAAAAAACCCCTGACTCTTGCGAATCAGGGGTTTTTGTGTGGTGCCGGAGAGATGAATCGAACACCCGACCTTCTCATTACAAATGAGCAGATACTTGTATTCGCTTCTGTTGATCGGTGTGGGTACAATCAATGAAATCAACATGTTATTGAAATTCCAATCCGACAGACTGTTGATTTTCACAGGTATGTATTCGGAAAATTCCCTTACATCCGCCATTACATCGGCAGGATGTAAGTTTCAGGGGGGTGCATGGCAAAGGTTCCGTTCACTGCTGGCAGGGTTGCTGGGTTCAAGTGCCCGCCGGACAAAAAGCAGGCTTTCCTGTGGGACGCGACTTCGCCGGGGCTTGGACTGCGAGCGACCCCGAACGGGGCTCCTGCCTACGTGTTTCAGGGCGCGTACCAAGACAAATACATCCGCGTCACCATCGGTAGCCCCGCCGTTTGGAGCATCCCGCAAGCCCAGGCCAAGGCCCGCGAGCTGGCCCGCCTGATTGATGAGGGCACCGACCCGCGCACACCAAAGCGCGATGCCCTGGCGGCTGCAAAAGCACAAGAGCAAGAACGGGTCGCCCAGGTGGCCCAGGCCGCCCGTGAGTCCCTTACCGTGGGTGCAGTCTGGCCGCTGTATCTGGAAAACGGAAAACCCAAGCGCCGCGATGCGTGGAAGCCGCGCTACCGTGCCGACCTTGAAGCCATGGCCGCCCCAGGTGGCGAGCCGAAAAAGCGAGGGCAGGGCATCACAAGGCCGGGGCCGCTGTATCCGTTGCTGGCGCTGCCGCTGGCCGCCATCAATGAGGATGCGCTGAAAAGCTGGCATGACCGCGAAGCCATCGCCGGAAAGCACCAAGCCGCCCGCGCCCTGATGATGTTCCGGGGCTTTCTGCGCTGGTGCGCTGGCCGCCCTGAGTACCGGGGCCTGACCGACCGCGACGCGGGCAAGGCTGCCGCCATCGTGGAGAACCTGCCCAGCACTACCCGCCGCACTGATGCCCTTGAAGCTGCCCAGGTGCCCGGCTGGTGGGCTGGCGTGGAGCAACTGAACAACCGCACCGCAAGCGCCTACCTGCGCGCCCTGCTGCTGACAGGTGCCCGCCGTGAAGAACTGGCCGCGCTGACGTGGGCGAACGTGGATTTTCAGTGGCGCAAGCTGACCATTGCCGACAAGGTGGACAGCACCCGCACCATTCCTCTTACGCCCTACCTTGCCCAGCTACTGGCGACGCTGCCCAGAGTGGGGCCGTTCGTGTTTGCCAGCACGGGCAAGGCTGGGCGCATTACGGATGCCCGCGCAAGCCATGCCCAGGCCCTGCAACACGCGGGCATTGAACACCTGACGTTCCACGGGCTGCGCCGTTCCTTTTCGCTGCTGGGAGAGGCGTCAGGGGCACCCGCCGGGGCCATCGCGCAAGTGATGGGGCACAAGCCCAGCGCGACCGCTGAGGGCTACAGGCCGCGCAGTGTTGACGCCCTGCGCCCGTTCCTTGCGCAGATAGAGGCCCATATCCTGGCGCTGGCAGGGGTGCAGTTTGTGCCCCAGGCCGAGCCGGGCAAGCTGAAAGTGGTTACAGCATGAAATCGCAAAAAAGAGATAATGCAGAGACTTGGACGGTGGCGCTTCACCCGCAGGCCGAGCCGGAATTGCTGGCGCTGCCCGCTGACATGCAGGCCCGCTTTCTGCACATCGCGGAGATGCTGGAAACCTTCGGCCCGCAGCGCGTGGGCATGCCGCACATCCGCCCGCTGGAAAGCAAGCTGTGGGAGATGCGCATGCAGGGCCGCGACGGCATCGCCCGCGCCGTGTACGCCGCCATCCAAGGCCGCCGCCTGCTGGTGCTGCATGCGTTCGTGAAGAAAACGCAGACCACGCCCCGCAGTGCAATCGAAACCGCCTTGAAGCGACTGGAGGCCCAAGCATGAAAACGCTCAAAACCCTGAAAGCCGAGCTGATGGCCCGCCCCGGCGTCCGTGCCGAGTACGAGGCCCAGGCCGATGAATTTGCGATGGCCCGCGAGCTGATTGCCGCACGCACCCGCGCCGGGCTGACGCAAGCGGACGTGGCCGAACGCATGGGCACCACGCAAAGCACCGTCGCCCGGCTGGAAGGCGGCAAGGCCACGCCGTCCCTGCGCAGTGTGCAGCGCTACGCCCAGGCCATCGGCTGCCGTGCCGTGGTGCGCCTGGAACACGCCTGACCGTTTCGCCCCAGCTAGGCCCGCCTCGAAACCGGGCCTAAAAGCCAGACCTCCCGCTGGCCTGCTGGGGCACCTATTGAGGGAGCAGCATTCGGGAGGATGCGCTGATGAACACGCGCCAGTACGACACCGCCCCGCCCAATCCCGGGCAAACCGAAGCAGGGTTTTACTGTGTCCTTATTGACCTGGGCAACTGGGCAGCACTGCATGAGGTGCAGCCCAGCGAGGCCGCTGCGCTGCTGCTGGGGTACAACCCGGACAAGTCGGATAGCACGGGCGCAGATTTTGTGATGTTGGGACGACGCTTCGCAGACCATGCCCAAAAGTACCCCGAGCCGCGCAGGCTGGCCCAATGGTGGGCGCTGGCGCTGGGGTGGAAGAAGGCAGACCAGCTTCATGGCATACGCCTTTCTCCTGACTTGGGGATGGCGATTGAGTATCTGGACGCGAAGCATTACCCCGCACCCGAACCAGCACAGACCCAAGAGGCCGCAAGAAAAGGCACGTCCGCCAAGCTAACCGATGCGCAAAAGGACGAGATTGTGGAGCTGTACAACCGTGGGCGCGGGATGACTGTCAATCAACTGGCAAAGCGGTATGAAGTGGCCCGACCCACTATTGATAGGGCACTGATAGCCGCTGGCGTGAAAGTGAAGAAGACCGTGACGAAAGACCGAGGCTGATGGTTACCGGCTCATTTTTCAGCCGGTAATGCGCCGCTTCAACGTCGGCTCAATTTTGAGCCCACGAAGGTTCCACCCGGATTACAAGTCGGATTGGGCGGCTGGCCCTAAGCCTGTCAGCCCTGCATCGCGCAAGCAAGGGGCTATGGCCACTGGATGGAGAACCCCTGTCGGGGGCCATCCATCGAGAACAGCAAGGTGCGCAAAACATCCCGCCCCAGCAATCCACTGACGCCGATATGCACCTGAACAATCGGCCCGCGCCTGCCGAACTGGCCGCTGATGAAAGGCACTATCCGAGGTCACGAGAGAAGTGCGCCGCCGCCTGATCTTCGGCTACCCGCTTGACCAGCGCGCCCCCCAGGCCGAAGCGGTCGTAGGCCCATTCCAGCGCATCGTCCAGCGAGGGGAAGAACTTGCCTGCATCGGCACCCCGAAGAACGACGTACTGCCCTTCATGGGTGGCAAGCATTTCCGCAAGGCGTTGTTGATAGACCTGGGTTTCAGCCTGAAGCACTGTCATGGGTTTGGCATCGGATGGGTTTCAGATGAAAAGCATTCAAAGATGATAGCGCCCGACACGTCATGAAGTGATTGATTTTGGCTAACTAGTCGCGTTACACTGCCCCCAAGCCGAAAGGCCCGGTGTGTGAAGACACCATTGGTTCAGAGGTTGCAGCCCCCACCTGAAAGCGGGGCTTTGTCACGTCCAAATTCTGGGGCTGGTGCGCCTGCATCCCCCGCATGGTTTCGGGCGAGATGCGCCTATCCGCGAGGACGGCGGCACGGCTGAACCCGTGTCTTCAACATCTCGCCCACCCGATGCGTGTGAAGACGCAAACGGTGGTTTCTCTGTCTCGTTCAGGAGCCAAGACCATGACCGCAACCACTGCGCGCACCGCCGCGCCCACCCACGAAAGCAAATCTGCTTTCATCCCCGCCGACGGCCTGCAATCCGTCCTCGCGGCATTCAACGCCGCCAACTTGGCCGCCAGTTATATCGAGCGCGGCAACCTGCCCGCCGCCCGACGCAAGCTGGTGCAGGCCATGGCGTCCATCAACCAACTGCAAGGGGTGTGACCATGAAGACCCCGAACAATGCCGCTCAGGCGGGCGCAGCCGTGCGCGCCATGAACGCGCTCAACATGGCAGACATGAAGGTGCAGGACATTGAAAATCTTGCCGATGCCACTGTGTTAGCCGTTCGTGCCATGCTGGCAGGGCCGGATAGCGGCGCGATGCGCGTATCTGTCATGACCCTGGTGGAACACCTGGCAGACGAAACATTCAGGGCCATGAACGACATCAACAGCCGGGCCGAGGATTGCGGCTGCCAGTTCACGGATGAGCAGTGGCACAGCACGCATAAGGCACTCTGCGATGCTGTTCGCGCCAAGGTCGAAGGGGGTGCAGCATGATCCGCCGCGCCGACGATTTCGAGACCCTGACAATGGCCCTGGCCCATGCCCGCGCCATGGTGTACATGACCTACGGTGAAGGCGGCGAGGTATTCCGCCGTGCTACGGATGAACATCAAGACAGCTTCCTGTGGGCACTGAGCGAGCGCATTGATGCCGCCTTCGCCGCCGTGAAGCGCTTGGAGCAAGGGGGGGCAGGTATGAACTGCAACACCTGCGCCCACGCCCATTCACCGCTGCCTGATGGCTGGCACCACTTGGACTTTTTCGACCGCCGCGCTGTGGTGGGACAGCTTTCCGTCCGGTTGGACTGCAAGGCCAGGTGCGACGATGAAAAACCCTGTCTGAAGCCATCCCCAGCGCTTGGCGGCCTCAAATCTGAAGTGCAACACCCCTTCAAAATTGAGGCCCCATGACAAAGAACACCTACGAACAACTGAGCGAGATGGAGCGCCATGCGATAGCGCTGGGGCTACAGCAAAAGC
>NZ_JASGDA010000030.1:0-4665 GCF_047607405.1 Acidovorax sp.
GCACGCCCGCGCGGGCTGGCTGCGCCCGGCCCGGCTCGCCGCCGCGCTGCTCGCACAGCCGGGCATTGCATGGCGCGGCGGCTGCGCGGTCGATCAGCTCACGCCCACGCCCCACGGCTGGCAGGCGCTGGACGCCACGGGCCAGGTGCTGGCCCAGGCCCCCATCGCCGTCATCGCGGGCGGCCACGCCAGCGCGCGGCTGCTGGCCCCCCACGCATCCTGGCCAGACCGTCTCAATCCCCTGCGCGGCCAGCTCTCCTGCGGCGAGCAGCCCGCCAGCGCCGCGCTGCCACCCTTCCCCGTCAACGGCCACGGCAGCCTCATCGCCCACGTTCCGCTGGGCGGCGGCCACAGCGCGTGGTACGCGGGCGCCACCTTCGAGCGCGACCAGACCGCCCCGCCCTCGCCCGCCGAACAGGCCCAGGCCCAGGCCACCAACGCCGCCAAGCTCGCCGAACTTCTGCCCGCCGCCGCCGCCGCACTGGCAGGCGGCTTTACCGGCCCCACGTGGAACGGCGTGCGCTGCACCACGCCCGACCGCCTGCCCATCGTCGGCTCCGTGCAACCCGATTTGTGGATCAGCACCGCCATGGGCGCGCGCGGCCTCACGCTGGCGCTGCTGTGCGGCGAACTGCTGGCCGCCCGCCTGGAAGCCGAGCCGCTGCCGCTGGAGCCCAAGCTGGCGCGGGCGCTGGGAAGCGAGCGGTTTCTCTCCAGGTAAAAACCGGTCGCTGAAGGCCGTTCTACCGCGACACCGGCTGCCGCTGCGCCCACAGCCACAGCGCGATGCCGCCCACGATCATGGGCAGGCACAGCCACTGCCCCATGCTCATGCCCAGCGACAGAATGCCCAGGAAGGCGTCCGGCTCGCGGAAGTACTCGGCGATGAAGCGGAACACGCCGTAGCCGAACAGGAACGCCGCCGCCACCTGCCCCTGGCGCCGCTGCCTGCGCGCGTACAGCCACAGCAGCACGAACAGCAGCAGCCCCTCCATGAGGAACTGGTACACCTGCGACGGATGGCGCGGCTGCAGGGAGCCGCTGTGCGCGAACACCATGCCCCAGGGCAGGTCGGGGCTGGCAAAGCGCCCCCACAGCTCGCCGTTGATGAAGTTGCCCACGCGCCCCGCCGCCAGCCCCGTGGGCACGCAGGGCGCCACGAAGTCGGCCACCTGCAGCCACGGCCGCTGGCGCGAATGCGCGAACCACAGCATGGCCGCGATCACGCCCAGCAGCCCGCCGTGGAAGGACATGCCGCCCTGCCACACGGCGAAGATCTCCAGCGGGTGGCTCAGGTAGTAGCCCGGCTTGTAGAACAGGCAGTAGCCCAGCCGCCCGCCCGCCACCACGCCCGCCACGCCCAGGAACAGGATGTCTTCCACGTCCTTGCGCGTCCACGCGCCGGGGCCGGTGATGGACGCGAACGGCTCGTGCTGGAGGCGGCGCATGCCCAGCAGCATGAACAGGCCGAAGGCCGCGAGGTAGGTCAGCCCGTACCAGTGGATGGCGAGCGGGCCGATCTGCAGGGCGACGGGGTCGATATGGGGGTAGGTCAGCATGGTGGCCGGTATTGTGCCCGCGCGTTCCGCGCCCCAATGAGAACGCTTCTGATGCCCGTGCGCATGCAGAGCGCCAGGACGGGGTCATTGCCCCCAAAAAGCGCCGCGCACGCGATACTTCCCTGATTCAGAACAAGGAAAACACCATGCAGGGCCACCCCCAAGTCGTCGATTACCTCAAGCACCTGCTGCGCGGCGAGCTGGCCGCGCGCGACCAGTACTTCGCGCATTCGCGCATCTATGAAGACCAGGGCTTCACCAAGCTGTTCACGCGCCTGGACCACGAGATGCAGGAAGAAACCCAGCACGCCGACGCGCTGCTGCGCCGCATCCTCATGCTGGGCGGCCGCCCCGACATGCGCCCCAGCGAATTCACCCCCGGCGAAACCGTGCCCGACATGCTGCGCAAGGACCTTGCCACCGAGTACGAAGTGCGCGCCGCGCTGCAACAGGGCATCGCCCTGTGCGAGCAGCACGGCGACTACGTGAGCCGCGACATGCTGCTGGCCCAACTGCGCGACACGGAGGAAGACCACGCCTACTGGCTGGAAAAGCAGATCGGCCTGATCGACAGGATCGGCCTGCAGAACTACCTGCAGACGCAAGCTGCGGCCTGATTGACGGCCTGACGGCTCGCCCCACAAGGCACCTTGCGCGGTGCTTTTTTGTGCCCAGGCCCAAAGTGGCCGAATGTGTGGGCCGATTGTCATTGCGACCACGCGCGGGCGCCTGCACACTGGCGCCATGCCTTTCCACCCCCCGCGCACCGTTGCCTGCCTGCTCTACCCCGGCGTGATGAGCCTGGACGTGGTAGGCCCGATGCAGGTCTTCGGCTCCGCCAACGCCGAGCGCACCGGCCACGGCCTGCCGCCCGCCTATGCGCTGCAACTGCTGGCCGAGGCGGCAGGCCCCGTCGCCACCTCGGCAGGCTTCGCGCTGGTGGCCGACGGCGCGTGGGGCACTACCGATTCCACAGGGCTGGATACCGTGCTCGTGCCCGGCGGCGACGGCGTGGTCGGCCAACTGGACAACGCTGCCCTGCAAGACTGGCTGCGCCGCGCCGAGCCCCGCGTGCGGCGCCTGGGCTCCGTCTGCTCCGGCGCGCTGCTGCTGGCGCGCGCCGGGCTGCTGGACGGCCAGCGCGCCACCACGCACTGGTGCCGCCTGGACATGCTGCGGCAAGACCACCCGCAGGTGCAGGTCGATGCCGACTGCCTGCACACCTACGACGCGGGCAGCCCGGTCTATGGCCACCTGTTCACCTCGGCGGGTGTCACGGCGGGCATCGACCTGGCGCTGGCCCTGGTCGAGGCCGACCTGGGCCGCCCCCTGGCGCTGGCCGTGGCGCGGCGGCTGGTGATGTTCCTGCGCCGCCCCGGCGGGCAGGCCCAGTTCAGCCAGTTGCTCGCGCCCGAGACGCGGCACGCGCCCCGGCTGGCGGCGCTGCTGGAATGGATCCCGTCGCAGCTCGGCGGCGACCTGTCGCTGGACGCCCTGGCCGAGCGCGCCTGCATGCCGCCGCGCACGCTCACGCGCGTGTTCCAGCGCGAGCTGGGCACCACGCCCGGCCGCTACGTGGAGCGCGTGCGGGTCGAGGCCGCGTCCGCCCTGCTCGCCCAGGCCCAGGCATCCGTTGCCACCGTGGCGCGGCTGTGCGGATTCGAGCACCCCGAGAACCTGCGGCGCAGCTTGCACAAGCACCGCGCCGCCAGCCCGCAGGCGTATGCCCAGCGCTTCGGCGCCGACTGACACCCCCGCGCCACCCGGCGCACCCATTACCGAAAGAACCTTTCATGCTCCTCGTGCGCAATGCTTCCGTTCGCCTGCTGTTCGCGGGCCAGGCCCTGTATTGGGGCTGTTCCATCATCGGCATCACGCTGACCTCGATCGCCGGGGCGCGGCTGGCGCCCTGGCCCGCACTGGCGACGCTGCCGCTGGCGCTGCTGGTGCTGGGCTACCTGCTGTCGGTGCAGCCGCTGTCGCTGTACATGCAACGGCGCGGGCGGCGCGCGGGCTTGCAGGCGGGGGCGCTGTGCGGCGCGGCGGGCGCGCTGGTCAGCATGGCGGGGCTGCAGTGGGGCAGCTTCGCCATCTTCTGCGTGGGCGCGCTGGCGGTGGGCGCGTACCAGGCGTCGTCGGGCTACTACGCCTATGCCGCGCTGGAAGCGGTGGACCCCGCGCAGAAGGGCCGCGCCGCCGCCTGCGTGGTGGCGGGCGGGCTGTGCGCTGCCGTGTTCGCCCCGCCGCTGGCGCTGTGGTCGCGCAACCTGCTGGCCGCGCCGCTGGCGGGCGCCTACCTGGCGATGGCGGCGCTGGCCGCGCTGGGCTGGCTGGCCATGGCGCGGCTGCGCGAGGGCGTAGCGCCCCGCCCCGCTGCCGGTGGTTGGGCGGTGGCGCGCACGATGCTGGCGCGGCCCGGCCTGCGCGCCGCCGTGGTGATGACGGCCATCGGCCACGGCCTGATGATTTTGGTGATGAACGCCACGCCGCTGGCGATGGAAGTCTGCGGCTTCTCGGCCGCGTCGGCGGCGCGGGTGATCCAGTGGCACGTGATCGGCATGTTTTTGCCCGCGCTGTTCTCGGGCCTGCTGGTGGACCGCGTCGGCAGCCGCCCCGTGGCCGCCGCGGGCACGCTGTGCCTGGCGGCCAGCGCCTGCGTGGCGCTGTCGGGCGCGGCGTTCACGGAATTCCTTGCCAGCTCCTTCCTGCTGGGCACGGGCTGGAACCTGATGGTGATCGCGGGCACCACGCTGCTGGCCGAGTCGCACGCGCCCGAGGAGCGCGGCCAGGCCCAGGCGCTGATGCAGCTTGCCAACGGCAGCGTGGCGGCGGCCATGTCCTTCGCCTCGGGCGCGCTGCTGGCCGGCGTGGGCTGGACGGCGATCAACGCCGTGGCGCTGCCGCTGCTGGCGGTGGCGGCGGGGCTGCTGTTCATGCGCAGAAGAACACGGCTGGTTTCTTCAAGCCAAAATGGCCTCTAGCGCTTGGCGGCCTCAAATCTGAAGTGCAACACCCCTTCAAAATTGAGGCCCCATGACAAAGAACACCTACGAACAACTGAGCGAGATGGAGCGCCATGCGATAGCGCTGGGGCTACAGCAAAAGC
>NZ_JASGDA010000031.1:0-2759 GCF_047607405.1 Acidovorax sp.
ACCTCGGCGGTGCCGCGCTTGAAGCCGATGAAACTCGCCTGCATGCGCCCCTTGGGCGACAGAAAGGCCGCCAGCCGGGCCTCGCTCATGCCCAGCAACGCGAAGTCCTGCGTCAACTGGCCGTGCAGGAACTTGGCGGCGTCTTCGCCTTCCACGCGGATCACGCCCAGGTGGGGCAGGGGGGCAATACCATTCAATGAGGTCGTCATCGCTCAATTATGATGGCCGGTTCCATTCACACAGGGCATCAGGGTTGTGCGGCGTTTTCTGGCATTCATCGTGGCGGTGTTGATCGCGGCGGGCGGCGCGGCGTTCTGGTGGCTGCACCAGCCGCTGGTCACCGGCAGCGAGACGCTGGAGCTGGCGATCGAGCCCGGCACCACCCCGCGCGGCGTGGCCCAGGCCACGGTGGCGGCGGGGGCGCAGGCCGATGCGCAACTGCTCTACTGGTGGTTCCGCTTCTCGGGGCAGGACCGTGCCATCAAGGCGGGCAACTACGAGCTGCCGCCCGGCACAACGCCGCGCAGCCTGCTGGCCAAGCTGGTGCGCGGCGATGAATCGCTGCGCGCCGTGACGCTGGTCGAGGGCTGGAACTGGCGCCAGGTGCGGCAGGCGCTGGCGCGCGAGGAGCAGCTCAGGCACGACTCCGCCAGCCTGACCGACGAGGCCCTGATGGCGCAGCTGGGGCGCCCCGGCGTGCATCCCGAGGGGCGCTTCTTCCCCGACACCTATGCCTACGCCAAGGGCGCGAGCGACCTGGCCGTGCTGCGCCGCGCCCTGCACGCCATGGACCGCCACCTGGAGGCCGCCTGGGCGCAGCGCGCCGCCGACACGCCGCTCAAGTCCGCCGACGAGGCGCTGGTCCTCGCCAGCATCGTCGAGAAGGAAACGGGCCGTGCCAGCGACCGGCCCCTGATCGCGGGCGTGTTCGCCAACCGCCTGCGCATCGGCATGCTGCTGCAGACCGACCCCACCGTCATCTACGGCCTGGGAGAGAAGTTCGACGGCAATCTGCGCAAGCGTGATTTGCAAACCGACACGCCCTGGAACACCTACACCCGCCCCGGCCTGCCGCCCACGCCCATCGCCATGCCCGGCAAGGGGGCCTTGCTGGCCGCCGTGCAGCCCGACCCCACGCGCAACCTGTACTTCGTGGCCAAGGGCGACGGCAGCAGCCACTTCAGCCCGTCGCTGGAGGAGCACAACCGCGCCGTGATCCGCTATCAGAAGGGCGGGCAATGACCCAGGGGCTGTTCATCAGCTTCGAGGGCATCGACGGGGCGGGAAAGTCCTCGCACATCGAGGCGCTGGCCGCCGCCTTCCGCGCGCAGGGCCGCGCCGTCACCGTGAGCCGCGAGCCGGGCGGCACGCCCCTGGCCGAGAAGCTGCGCGACATGGTGCTGCACGAGCCCATGGACGCGCTGACCGAATCGCTGCTCATCTTCGCCGCCCGGCGCGACCACCTGCGCTGCGTGATCGAGCCCGCCCTGGCGCGCGGCGACGTGGTGCTGTGCGACCGGTTCACCGACGCCACCTTCGCCTACCAGGGCGCGGGGCGCGGGTTCGATGCCAAGGTGCTATCAATATTAGAGCTAATGGTGCAGACGGGTATTGCGCCAGAGGCCGATTTGATGCGTGAACCCGACCTGACCGTATGGTTCGACCTGGCCCCAGAGGTGGCCGCCGAGCGCCTGGCCGGTGCCCGCGTGCCCGACCGCTTCGAGGCCCAGCCGCTGGAGTTCTTCCGCCGCGTGGCCCAGGGCTACGCCGACCGCGCCGCCGCCGCGCCCCGGCGCTTCGTGCGCCTGGATGCAGCGCAGAGCCGCGACCGGGTCTGGCAGCAGCTCTTCAGCGTCTTCACCGCCAAAGGCTGGTTGAAATGACCGCCCCCTGGATCGCCGCGCAGCGCACCCGCCTGCTCGCCCAGCGCGGCCACGCCTGGCTGCTGCAGGGCCCCTCGGGCCTGGGCCAATACGCCCTGGGCCTGGAGATGGCGCGCGCCTGGTTGTGTGACCATCCCACCGTCGAAGGCGCCTGCGGCCAGTGCCCAAGCTGCCATGCCATCGACGTGCGCACCCATGCCGACCTGTGCGTGCTGATGCCCGAGGTGCAGATGCTCGCGCTGGGCTGGCCCCTGTCCGAGAAAGCCCAGGCCGACATCGACGACAAGAAGCGCAAGGCGAGCCGCGAGATCCGCGTCGAGGCCATGCGCGACGCCGTGGAGTTCGCCCAGCGCACGTCCGCACGGGGTCGCGGCAAGGCCGTGCTGGTCTATCCGGCCGAGCAGATGAACCACGTCACCGCCAACGCGCTGCTCAAGACGCTGGAAGAGCCGCCCGGCGACGTGCGCTTCGTGCTCGCCAGCGAGGCCGCGCACCAGTTGCTGCCCACCATCCGCAGCCGCTGCCTGGGCCACACCATGGCCTGGCCTGCAGAAGACCAGGCGCTGGCCTGGCTGCAAGGGCAGGGCGTGGCGGCGGACGTTGCCACGGCCTTTCTGCGCGCGGCGGGCGGGCGGCCCGACGACGCGCTGGCGTTCGCCCGTTCCGGCCGCAGCCCGCAAGCCTGGAGCAGCCTGCCCCAGGCCATGGCGCGGGGCGACGCCACGGCCCTCGCCGACTGGACGCCCGCCCAGGCCATCGACGCGCTGCAAAAGCTCTGCCACGACCTGCTGGCCGCCCGCGTGGGCGCCGCGCCGCGCTACTTCGCGCCCGCCGACCTGCCCCGGGCGCTGCCGCCGCTAGCCGCCCTCACGCGCT
>NZ_JASGDA010000032.1:0-20412 GCF_047607405.1 Acidovorax sp.
CTTGGCCCGCGCCCGCACGCCGCAGCCCCCGGCCCCGCGCATGCGCGAGCGGGCCGCGCAGATGCTGCGCCGGGCGGTGCGGCGGGGGCCGTAGGCAGGTGCGCGGTGTTAGCTCTTATTTTTATAGCTGTAAGCCGTTGATGGACAAGCGCCAGAGGCCAATTTGGCTTGAAATTTAGGGGGCTACCGCGCCCCCAGGGCCTGCGCAATCCGGTCGCGCCGCACCGTGGTCTTGGGTACCTTGAAGGGGAACCACAGGCGCACGTCCTCCTCCAGCCCGATGCCGTGCATGTAGTTGTAGATGGCTTTCTTCAGCCCCGCGCCCAGCGCGTCGTGGTCCACGCCCGTGGGGTCGATGAAGGCCACGTCGTTCTTTGCAAAACCACCGGGCGGCAGCGGGGCCAGCGTCACGCCGTATTCGCCAGGGTTCTGGCCCACGGGCGAATGCACGGTGCAGGCAAAGCGGTGGAAGAACCCGCTCTGGATGCAGCCGTTGGCGAACAACTGGCGCACGTATTCGAGCGCGTCCACCGTGTCCTGCACCGTCTGCGTGGGAAAGCCGTACATCAGGTAGGCATGCACCAGGATGCCCGCGTCGCTGAATGCCCGCGTCACCCGCGCCACCTGGTCCACGCTGACGCCCTTCTTCATCAGCGCTAGCAGCCGGTCTGACGCGACTTCCAGCCCGCCCGAGATGGCGATGCAGCCGCTGTCGGCCAGCAGCTCGGCGAGGTCGGGCGTGAAGGTTTTCTCGAAGCGCACGTTGCCCCACCACGAGATGCCCGCATTGCGCGCGATCAGCTCCTGCGCCAGGGCTTTGAGCGCCTTGGGCGGCGCGGCCTCATCGACAAAGTGAAAGCCCGTCTGCCCCGTCTCGGCCACGATCTGTTCGATGCGGTCGGCCAGCACCTGGGCGCTGGCACCCTCGTAGCGGCCGATGTAGTCCAGGCCCACGTCGCAGAAGCTGCACTTCTTCCAGTAGCAGCCGTGCGCCACGGTCAGCTTGTTCCAGCGGCCGTCGCTCCACAGGCGGTGCATGGGGTTGAGCATGTCCAGCAGCGACAGGTATTGGTCCAGCGGCAGGCCGTCCCAGGTGGGCGTGCCGACCTCGGCAAAGGCCACGTCGGCTTCCATCATGTTCACGTACTGCACCGCGCCACCGTCATCGCGTACGAAGGTGCGCACGAGGCGCGACCGCCCGCGCTGGCCCTGCAAGTGCTCCAGCAGCGCGAGCAGCGGGCGCTCGCCCGCGTCCAGCGTCACGTAGTCGAAGTGGTCGAACACGCGCGGGTCGGCCAGCTCGCGCAGTTCGGTGTTCACAAAGCCGCCGCCCAGCACGGTGGCGATGCGCGGCTGCCGCGCCTTGATGGCCTGCGCGATGCGAAAGGCCCCATACACCGAGCCGGGGAAGGGCACGGAGAGCAGCACCACATCCGGCTGGTGGCGCGCCATGGACTCGTGCGTGAGCACGACCAGGTGTTCGTCCACCAGGGTGTGCGGCGCCGCCAGCGCATCGGCCAGCGGGTCGAAGCTGGGCTGGCTGCCCGCCAGCGACTCGGCATAGCGCACGAACTCGAAGCGCCCGTCCACCGCGTCGCGCAGCACATCGGCCAGGTCGTTCAGGTACAGCGTGGCGATGTGCTTGGCCTTGTCGTGCAGGCCCAGTGCGCCAAAGGCCCAGCCCAGCGGGTCGCCGCCCTCGTCATCCACATACACGTCCAGCGCGGCAAAGCGCGGCCCTTCGGGCAAGTAGTGGCGGCCCGCGATGCGGTGCGCCAGCGTGCTGTCGCGCCCCTGCAGGAAGGCGATGGCGGGGGCGATGGTGGCCAGGTAGCGCGCCTGCTGCGCCGCGAAAGCCTGCACGCTGGGGCTGCGCTGCTTGTCGGGGATGGACGCGATGCGCGCCGCCACGCCGCGCAGGCCCTCGGGCGAGAGCAGGCGCAGCACCAGCGCAAGCGCCAAGTCCTCCTGCACCGCCGCGATGCCCCGCGAGCGCAGAAAGCCCGTGAGGTAGGCAGTGGACGGGTACGGCGTGTTGAGCTGCGTCATCGGCGGGATGACGGAGAGCACGCGCAGGGTGGCGGGGGCGGCAGGCATGTTGAATTATCGGCGGGCCAACCTGCCCACCACCCGCGCCGCAGCGCGGATCTCTTGCGCGTCGAACCCCGCATAGCCCAGCAGCCAGCCCCGGCGCGGTGATGCGATCGCATAGCGCGACAGCGGTGCCAGCATCACGCCCGCCGACTGGGCCAGGCGGCTCAGGGTTTCGTCATCGCTGCCGGGCGCGCATTCGTGCAGCAGGTGCATGCCCCGGTCGCTGGGCTGCAATGGCAATGCACCATCGCTCGCATCGGCCAGCGCCTCGCGTAGCACCTGCTGGCGCTCCTGGTACAGATCGCGCATGCGGCGCAAATGCCGCAGCAAATGGCCCTCGTCGATAAAGCGCGCCAGCACCGCCTGCGCATCGCCGGGCGCGTGCCGGTCAGTGATGGCGCGGGCCATGGCGAAGGCGTCCACCAGCGCGGTCGGCACCACCACGAAGCCCAGGCGCAGGCCGGGGTGCAGCGTCTTGGAGAACGTGCCCACGTACAGCACGCGCTCGCTGCCCGGCAGGCTGCACAGCGCGGGCACGCGCTGGGCCGCGCTGCCGTACTGGAACTCGCCGTCGTAGTCGTCTTCCACCACCCAGGCGTCGTGCGTGCGCGCCCATTGCAGCAGCGCCTGCCGCCGCTCCAGTCCCATGCGAACGCCCGTGGGGAACTGGTGCGTGGGCGTGACCACGGCCATGCGCGCCGCGGGCCATTGCGCGGCGGCGTCTGCGATGCACAGGCCCTGCGCGTCCAGCGCCACGGGCCGCGCCAGCGCGCCGTGGCCCAGCAGGCTGGCGCGGATGCCGGGGTAGCCGGGGTCTTCCACCAGCACCTCGTCGCCCGCGTCCAGCAGCAGCCGCGCGATCAGATCGATCCCCTGCTGCGAGCCCGAGCACACCACCACCTGCGCCGCATCGCAGCGTATGCCGCGCGATGCCCACAGCCACAGCGCGATGGCGCGGCGCAGGCCGGGGTCGCCCGCAGGGTCGAGGTACTGCGCCTGGGCGCTGCGCTGCTGCGGGCTCGTCTGGCGCGCCAGCCTGTCCCACACCGCGAACGGAAACGTGGCGACCTCGGGCGCGCCAATGCGAAAGGCCCGCGCCGCCGCCAGCGGCGGACGCCAGCGCGCTGCCGTCTCCGCAATCAGCCGCCCGCGCCGCGACAGCCCGCGTGGCGGCGCGGCCAGCCCCTGCGCGGGCGGCGCGGTGATGGTTTGCGCCACGTAGGTGCCGTCGCCCACCCGCGCCTGCACATAGCCCTCGGCCTGCAAGCGCTGCACGGCCCACAGCACCGTGTTGCGCGACACGCCCAGGCTCTGCGCCTGCACCCGTGTGGGCGGCAGGCGCGTGCCGGGCCGCAGGCGGCCTTGCTCGATGGCGCTGCGCAACTGCTCATACACACGCTGGCGCAGCAGCAGATTGGTTCCTGGGGTGGGCACGAATTGGCTCTCTGAATACGGCATAGAAGCCATAGACTGGAGAACCATTGTAGAAAGCCCCACCCCCATGGCCCACCACCTCGCCACCATCCGCTGGCAGCGCGGCAGCGACGAAGACTTTCTGGACAAGCGCTACCGCCGCGCCCACACCTGGCAGTTCGACGGCGGTGCCACCGTACACGCGTCCTCGTCGCCGCACGTCGTGCCCCTGCCTTATTCCGATGCGGCGGCGGTGGACCCGGAAGAAGCCTTCGTCGCCGCCCTGTCGAGCTGCCACATGCTGTGGTTTTTGGACTTGGCGAGCCGCGCCGGGCTGCGCGTGGACAGCTACACCGACGAAGCCGTGGGCACCATGGGCAAGGACGATGAAGGCCGCTTGGTGGTCACGCACGTGCAACTGCGCCCCATCACCCGCTTCGACGCCGCCCATGCGCCCAGTGAAGAACAGTTGCACGACCTGCACCACCGGGCGCACGCAGCCTGCTTCCTCGCCAACTCGGTCAAGACGCACATCGACTGTGCGCCGGTCTTGCACATCGAAGGAGCCTGACCATGGCCAACCCTAACCGCCAGTTCCAGCAGACCGACGCCACCGCGCTGCACGCCCTGGTGCGCACCCAGCCGCTGGCAACGCTCGTCGTCATGCACGAAGGTGCGCTGCACGCCAACCACATCCCCCTGTTCCTGGCCCCGGATCGCGGCCCGCACGGCACCCTGGTCGGCCATGTGGCGCGCGCCAACGGCGTGTGGCCGCTGCTGCCCGCGCAGGCCGTGGCCGTGTTCCATGGCCCGCAGGCCTACGTGTCGCCATCGTGGTACCCGTCGAAAGCCGTGGACGGCAAGCAGGTGCCCACCTGGAACTACGCCGCCGTGCATGCCCACGGCACCCTGCACGCGGTGGACGACCCCGAGCGCCTGCGCGCCATCGTCAACACCCTGAGCGAGCAGCACGAGGCCCATCGTGCAGAGCCCTGGCGCATCACCGACGCGCCGCCCGACTACATCGACAAGATGCTGCGCGCCATCGTGGGCGTGGAGCTGGCGGTGGAACGCTGGCAAGGCATCTGGAAGGCCAGCCAGAACCGCACCGACACCGACCATGCGGGCGTGGTGCAGGGCCTGCACGCCGAAGGCACGTCCGGCGCGCGAGCCATGGCGGGGCTGATCCTGTCCACCACCAAGTAAAGGCTTCCCCTATGCAGCCCGGCATCCGCATCCGCCCCATTGCCCGCCAAGACCATGCCGAATGGCGCGTGCTCTGGGATGGCTACAACGCCTTCTACGGGCGCGAAGGCCCTACCGCGCTGCCCGAAGCCATCACCCAGACCACCTGGGAGCGTTTCTTCGACGACAGCGAACCCGTGCATGCCTTCGTGGCCGAGCAGGACGGCCAGCTCATCGGCCTGGTGCATTACCTCTTTCACCGCAGCACCACGCGCCTCAACGATGTCTGCTACTTGCAGGACTTGTTCAACGCCCGCCACCTGCGCGGGCGCGGCGCGGGCCGCCTGCTCATCCAGGCCGTGTATGACGCGGCCAAGGCCCGCGACAGCAGCCGCGTCTATTGGATGACGGACACGGCGAATGCGACGGCGCGGGTCTTGTACGACAAGCTGGCCCAGCACCTGGGCACCATCGTCTATGTCCACGAACTCTGAATGCTATTGATTACGTAGCTGCTGGCGCTTTCTGCATAAGCGCTAGAGGCCGATTTCATTCAAAGTCTTCCACCCGCAGCGCCACCACCGGCCCCGCCACGGCGGGGTGCGCGCCCAGCGCGTGCACCGCGCAATCCACGGCGGCCTGCTCCACGGCATCGGTCAACACCAGCACCTGCGGGCCTGCGTTCTGCGCCAGTGCCACCTGCCGCACGGGCACCTGCTGCGCCGCCAGCCCTTGACAGTCGAGAGGAATTGATATGAGCCGAACTATCGAACTGCTTCAGGAAACACTCAGGAAGCGCAGCGCATCGGAATGGAGCCGGAGCTACAACATCACGCCAGGCACATTCACGAACGCAAAAAAGACAGGCCGCCTAAGCCCTGCCTTTGCTGGGAATCTCGCTATAGATTTAGGAGAAGACGCGGCGCGATGGATGGCAATCGCAGCCACGGAAACCGAGCTTGAGGGGCCTATGGTGGACAGGCTGCGCGCCACGCTGGCGCGTCATAAGTTATCTTTTTTGACTAAGCATCATCCCGCGCCGCGAAGCGCACGCTGAAGCGCGCCCCTGGCGGCTGGTGGCCGGGCCGGGCGTCTTCCAGCATCACCTCGGCGCCGTGCTTGCGCGCGATTTCCAGCACGATGGGCAGGCCCAGGCCGGAGCCATCGGCCTCGCTGCCCAGGGCCCGGTAGAAGGGCTGGAAGACCAGCTCGCGCTCGGACTCTGGCACGCCGGGGCCGGAGTCTTCCACTTGCAACAGCAGCACGTGGCCGAAGGTGTCGGCCAGCACGCGGGCAGTGACGACGCCCGCCTTGGCGGGCGTGGACGGCGTGTAGTTGATGGCGTTGTCCAGCAGGTTGCGCACCAGCTCCTTCAGCAGCGTGGGGTTGCCGTCCACCCACACGCCGGGCGCGCCGGGCTCGGCGCCGTCGTAGCCCAGGTCGATGCGCTTTTCCAGCGCGCGCGGCACCGAGTCGCGCACGACCTCGATGACCAGCCGCGCCAGGTCGCAGGGCTGGCGCGCGATGCCCGTGCCGCTGCCCTCGGCGCGCGCCAGGGCCAGGAGCTGGTTCACGGTGTGCGTGGCGCGGATGCTGGAGCGGCCGATCTGCTGCAGCGAGCGCTTCAGCTCCTCGGTGCTGGTGCCCTCGCGCTGGGCCAGGTCGGCCTGCATGCGCAGGCCCGCCAGCGGCGTCTTGAGCTGGTGCGCGGCGTCGGCCAGAAAGCGCTTTTGCGTCGCCAGCGAGTCGTTCAGGCGCGTGAGCAGGTCGTTCACCGACGCCACCAGCGGCGCTACCTCCAGCGGCACGGTGCGGTCGTCCAGGGGCGACAGGTCGTCCGGGTTGCGCGCGCGGATGCGCCGCTCCAACTGGTTCAGCGGCTGGATGCCGCGCGCCAGCGCCAGCCACACCAGCAGCACGGCCAGCGGCAGGATGACGAACTGCGGCAGCATCACGCCCTTGATGATTTCGGTGGCCAGCACGCTGCGCTTCTCGCGCGTCTCGGCCACCTGCACCAGGGCCAGCGGCGGGCCCTTGGCCTCGGGCACGGGCAGGCGCACCCACAGGTAGGCCACGCGGATGTCGATGCCGCGCATCTCCGCGTCGCGCAGGCGCACTTCGCCGGGCTGGGGGCGGTCCTCGTCCTGCGGCGCGGGCAGGTCGCGCTCGCCCGACAGGTACTCGCCGCCGGGGCCGATGACCTGGTAATAGACGTTGTCGGAGTCGTCGGCGCGCAGGATCTCGCTGGCGGGCTGCGGCAGGTTGAACTGCGCCTTGCCGCGCGCGACGGTGACGAGCTGGGCCAGTGCGTGGGCGTTGTATTCCAGCGCGCGGTCGAAGGGCTTGTTGGCCAGGCCCTGCGCGACGAGCCAGGTCAGGGCCAGGCTCACGGGCCACAGCAGCAGCAGCGGCGTGAGCATCCAGTCCAGGATTTCGCCGAAGAGGGAGCGCTGCTCGCGCTGGAAGATTTTCATGCCAAATCGGCTTCTAGCGCTTATGCAGCAAGCACAAGCAGCTATCAAATTAGGACTATCCTGGAATCTTTTCGAGGCAGTACCCCAGCCCGCGCACGGTGGCGATGCGGATGGGCCCGCCCTCGATCTTCTTGCGCAGGCGGTGGATATAGACCTCGATGGCGTTGTTGCTCACCTCCTCGCCCCACTCGCACAGGCGCTCCACCAGCTGCTCCTTGCTCACCAGCCGCCCGGCGCGCTGCAGCAGCACTTCGAGCAGGCCCAGTTCGCGGGCCGACAGCTCGATCATCTTGCCGTCGATGGTCGCCACGCGCCCGGCCTGGTCATAGACCAGCGGGCCGTGCCGGATGGCGCTGCTGGTGCCGCCCATGCCCCGGCGCGTGAGGGCGCGCACGCGGGCCTCCAGCTCCTGCAGGCTGAAGGGCTTTGCCATGTAGTCGTCGGCGCCGAAGTCCAGGCCCTTCACGCGCTCTTCCACGCTGTCGGCCGCCGTGAGGATGAGCACGGGCAGCGCCGAGCCGCGGCTGCGCAGCTTCTTGAGCACCTCCAGCCCGTGCATGCGCGGCAGGCCCAGGTCCAGGATGAGCAGGTCGAACTCGTTGTTGGTCATCAGCGCCGCGTCGGCCTCGGTGCCGCTGGCGACGTGGTCCACCACGGCGCCCGAGGCGCGCAGCGTGCGCAGCAGGCCGTCGGCCAGCACCTGGTCGTCTTCGGCGATGAGGATGCGCATGGGGTCGTGTCTCCTGCCCGAATTTTATTCAGCGCGGGTCGTGCGCCAGCAGCGCCTGCACCAGCGCGCGCAGGTCGGCTTGCAGCCGCGCCATGCCCTCGGGGTGCGGCTCCAGCGTGTGCTCGTCCATGTAGAGCCGGCGGTTGATCTCGACCTGGATGCTGTGCCGGTGCCGCGCCGGGTCGCCGTAGCGGCGCACCAGCTCCACGCCCTTGTAGGGGTGGTTGTAGGCCACGCTGTAGCCGCAGCCGCGCAGGTGCTCGCAAATCCGCGCCGACAGCGCGGGGCTGGCCGTGGTGCCGTCGCGGTCGCCCACCACGAAGTCCGCATGCGCGAGGCCCGGGAAGTCGGTGGCAAAGCGCCCTGCCACGGCAGGCATGGAGTGGCAGTTGATGTGGATGCTGTAGCCATGGCGCGCGTGCGCCGCGTCGATGGCCCGGGCCACGGCGGCGTGGTAGGGGCGCCAGCAGCGGTCGATGCGGGCCTGCACCTCCTGCACCGTCAGCAGCCGGTCGTAGATGGGCTCGCCCTCGTCGGTGAACTTCCAGATCAGGCCCTTGCCCAGGCGCACCTTGGACAGCACCCTGGGGTCGGTGGAGACGGGGCCGGGCCAGGCACCGCCTTCGAGCATGGTGGCGTCGATCTCGGTGGTGTCGCGGTTGGCGTCCAGGTAGATGCGCGGGAAGTGGGCCTCGATCCAGGCCACGCCGAGCGCGGGGGCGAAGGCGTAGATCTTCTCGACGTGCGTGTCTTCGGCGCGGCGCAGCGTGGGCAGGTCGCGGGCGGAGCGGAAGTCCGCCGGGTAGTCGGTGCCGCTGTGCGGCGAGTCGAGCACCAGCGCGGTGGTGCCGGGAAGGGCCGTGACGGTGGTGGTCATGGACCGAAGGCTACACCACCCGCGTAGGCTTCCAGGCCGATGGCCACGACGGTCGCCACGTCATCGCCCACCTCGGCGCGGAACTCGGCCTCGGCCTGCGCCACGGCGCCCTGGAAGGCCCGCAGCCACGCCAGCCCCGTGGGCGTGAAGCGCACGCGGCGCGCGCGGGCGTCCAGCGGGTCGGCCTCGCGCGTGACCAGGCCCCAGGCTTCGCACTGGTCCACCAGCGCGGCCATGGCCTGCTTGGTCATGCCCGCGCGCTGGGCCAGGTCAGTCAGGCGGTCGCCGTTGAGGGACAGGTGGCGCGTGATGTGGACGTGCGCGGCCGTCACCTGGTCGCGCGCCGCCAGGTTGGACAGCGCCAGCGGCACCTCCACGTCGCGCGCCATCAACTGCAGCACGCGCGCGTCGAAGCGCCGCATGGCGTGGCCCAGCAGGCGGCCCAGGTGGGCCTGGCGCCAGCGGTCGTCCGTCAGCGTATCGGTCATGCCTCAATTGTCAGGCAAACTGACCATTAATTCCTTGGATTGGCGCTTATCGGCACCTAAACTACTGTCCAAGCATCCAGCCTGTCATTTCACCCAGATTCACCCAAGGAGCATTTCATGGACGCACCCGTCAAAGGCAAAGCCGCCGCAGCCGCCGCCAACCCCGCCGAAGAAAAGGCCAAGGCCCTGGCCGCCGCGCTCGCGCAGATCGAAAAGCAGTTCGGCAAGGGCACGATCATGCGGCTGGGCGAGGGCGAGAAGATCGAGGACATCCAGGTCGTCTCCACCGGCTCGCTGGGGCTGGACATCGCCCTGGGCGTGGGCGGCCTGCCGCGCGGCCGCGTGATCGAGATCTACGGCCCTGAAAGCTCCGGCAAGACCACGCTGACCCTGCAAGTGATTGCCGAGATGCAAAAGCAGGGCGGCACCTGCGCCTTCGTCGATGCCGAGCACGCGCTGGACGTGCAGTACGCCAGCAAGCTGGGCGTGAACCTGCCCGACCTGCTCATCAGCCAGCCCGACACGGGCGAGCAGGCGCTGGAGATTGTCGATAGCCTCGTGCGCTCGGGCGCCGTGGACCTGATCGTGGTGGACTCGGTCGCCGCGCTCACGCCCAAGGCCGAAATCGAGGGCGACATGGGCGATTCGCTGCCCGGCCTGCAGGCGCGCCTGATGAGCCAGGCGCTGCGCAAGCTCACGGCCACCATCAAGAAGACCAACTGCATGGTCATCTTCATCAACCAGATTCGCATGAAGATCGGCGTGATGTTCGGCAGCCCCGAGACGACCACGGGCGGCAACGCGCTCAAGTTCTACGCCTCGGTGCGCCTGGACATCCGCCGCACCGGCACCATCAAGAAGGGCGAGGAAGCCATCGGCAACGAGACCAAGGTGAAGGTGGTCAAGAACAAGGTGTCGCCGCCGTTCAAGACCGCCGAGTTCGACATCCTGTTCGGCGAGGGCATCAGCCGCCACGGCGAGATCATCGACATGGGCGTGAACGCCAAGATCATTGAGAAAAGCGGCGCCTGGTACGCCTACAACGGCGAGAAGATCGGCCAGGGGCGCGACAACGCGCGCGAGTTTTTGCGCGAGAACGCGGACCTGGCCTTTGAAATCGAGAACAAGGTGCGCGAGTCGCTGGGCATCCCGCTGCTGGGCGCACAGCCTGCGGAAAGTGGCGAGAAATAATTTTCAAGCCAAATTGGCCTCCAGCGCTTATCCATCAAGCGCTGGTAGCTATCAATTTTGATATTCCATGGCTTTTGCCGCACCCTCGCTCAAGGGCCGCGCCCTGCGGCTGCTGGGCCAGCGTGAGCACTCCCGGGCGGAGCTTTTACGCAAGCTGGCCCAGCACGTGCAGGAGGGCGACGACCTGCACGCCGTGCTCGATGAGCTGGAGGCCCGGGGCTTCATCAGCGAAACCCGCGTGGCCGAATCGGTGCTGCACCAGCGCGCCAGCCGCCTGGGCGCGGCGCGCATCCGCCAGGAGCTACACGCCAAGGGGCTCTCCGCCGACGTGGTGCAGCAGGCCGTGGCGCAGTTGCAGGGCAGCGAGCTGGAGCGCGCCCGCGCGGTGTGGCGGCGCAAGTTTGGCGAGGCGGCGGCAGACCCGCAGGCCCACGCCAGGCAGATGCGCTTTTTGCTGGCGCGGGGCTTCTCGGGCGAGGTGGTGCGCCGCGTGGTGCGCGGCGGTGACGACGACGAGGTTTGAAGCTTTTTTGGCCTCTAGCCCTTATTGGACAAGCACCAGCAGCTATCAAATCAATAGTTACTGCAAGCCCAGCATGAGCTTGAGGTTCTGCACGGCAGCGCCGCTCGCGCCCTTGCCCAGGTTGTCCAGGCGCGCCACGGCCACGGCATGACCGGCGGCCTCGTTGCCGAAGACGCGCAGTTCAAGCTTGTTGGTGTCCTTGAGCGCCACCGCGTCGAGCTTGCCGGACTCGGGCGCGTCTTCCAGCGTCACCCATTCGCTGCCCGCGTAGTGCTGCGCGTAGATCTCGCGCAGCCGCGCCAGCGTGGGGCGGGCGGGCAGCAGGTCCAGGTGCAGCGGCAGCTCCACCAGCATGCCCTGGTCGAAGTTGCCCACCGCCGGGATGAAGAGGGGGCGGCGCGTGACCTGGCCGTAGGCCATGATCTCGGGGATGTGCTTGTGCGAAAGGCCCAGCGCGTACAGCTCGTACGCGGGGGCGCTGCCGCCCTCGTACGCCTCGATCATCTGGCGCCCGCCGCCCGTGTAGCCGCTGACGGCGGGCAGGGTCACGGGGTGGTCGGGCGGCAGCACGCCCGCGCTGACCAGGGGGCGCAGCAGGGCGATGGCGCCGGTGGCATAGCAGCCGGGGTTGGCCACGCGCTCGGCTGTGCGCACAGCCTCGCGCTGCGCGGGCGACAGCTCGGGAAAGCCGAACACCCAGCCCGGCGCCACGCGGTGCGCGGTGCTCGCGTCGATGATGCGCGGCTTGCGGCCCGCAAGCACGTCGATCATCGCCACCGACTCGCGCGCCGCGTCGTCGTGCAGGCACAGGATGACCAGATCGACATTCGCCATGATGTCGCGCTTGGCGGCGGGGTCTTTGCGCAACTCGGGCGCGATGCTCACCACCTCGACCTGCGGCATGGCCTGCAGGCGCTCGCGGATCTGCAGGCCCGTGGTACCGGCTTCGCCGTCGATGAAGACTCTGGACATGGTGCTCCTGTGCATGGGGGATGGTGCGTTGCAGCATGATACAGTCGCGGGTTGCCATGTCCCAAGCCCGCGGCCAGACATTTGTTGTTCATGGCAAACGGGTCAACACCACCCTTCCCTGAGAGAGACCACCTCATGAAGATTCACGAATACCAAGGCAAGGAAATCTTGCGCAGTTTTGGTGTGCCCGTTCCGCGCGGCATCCCCGCATTCACGGTGCAAGAAGCCGTGGAAGCAGCCCAGAAGCTCGGCGGCCCCGTGTGGGTCGTGAAGGCCCAGATCCACGCCGGCGGGCGCGGCAAGGGCGGCGGCGTCAAGGTCGCCAAGACCATCGACGACGTGAAGAAGCTCGCCGGTGACATCCTGGGCATGCAACTGGTCACGCACCAGACCGGCCCCGAGGGCCAGAAGGTGCGCCGCCTGTACATCGAAGACGGCGCCGACATCAAGAACGAGCTGTACGTGTCGCTCGTCACCGACCGCGCCACGCAGAAGGTCGCCCTGATCGCGTCCAGCGAAGGCGGCATGGACATCGAGGAAGTGGCCCACTCCACGCCCGAGAAGATCATCACCGAGATGATCGACCCGCTCACCGGCATCACGCCCGAGCAGAGCAAGAAGATTGCAGCCGCCATCGGCCTGACCGGCGGCTCGGTGGACCAGGCCGTGGACCTGTTCGCCAAGCTCTACAAGTGCTACATGGACACCGACGCGTCGCTGGTGGAGATCAACCCCCTGAACTGCGACAGCAAGGGCGACCTGATGGCGCTGGACGCCAAGTTCAACTTTGACGCCAACGCGCTGTTCCGCCACCCCGAGATCGTGGCCCTGCGCGACCTGGATGAAGAAGACCCGGCAGAAGTCGAGGCCAGCAAGTTCGACCTGGCCTACATCAGCCTCGACGGCAACATCGGCTGCCTGGTCAACGGCGCGGGCCTGGCCATGGCGACCATGGACACCATCAAGCTCTTCGGCGGCGAGCCCGCCAACTTCCTGGACGTGGGCGGCGGCGCCACCCCCGAGAAGGTGACCGAAGCCTTCAAGATCATGCTCAAGAACCCCAAGGTCAAGGGCATCCTGGTCAACATCTTCGGCGGCATCATGAAGTGCGACACCATCGCCACCGGCGTCATCACCGCCTGCAAGGCCGTGAACCTGAACGTGCCGCTGGTCGTGCGCATGAAGGGCACGAACGAAGAGCTGGGCAAGAAGATGCTGGCCGAGTCCGGCCTGCCCATCATCGCCGCAGACACCATGGCCGAAGCCGCGACCAAGATCGTCGCCGCCGTCAAGTAACGCCCCGCCGGAGAAACGCACATGTCGATCTACATCAACAAAGACACCAAGGTCATCACCCAGGGCATCACGGGCAAGACCGGCCAGTTCCACACCGAAAAGTGCCAGGAATACGCCAACGGCAAGAACTGCTTCGTGGCGGGCGTGAACCCCAAGAAGGCGGGCGAGTCGATCTTCAACATCCCGATCTACGCATCGGTGAAGGAAGCCGCCGCGCAAACCGGCGCCACGGTGAGCGTGATCTACGTGCCCCCCGCAGGCGCTGCCGCCGCCATCTGGGAAGCCGTCGAGGCCGACCTGGACCTGGCGATCTGCATCACCGAAGGCATCCCCGTGCGCGACATGCTCGAAGTGCGCAACAAGATGAAGGCCAAGGAAGCCGCTGGCGGCAAGAAAACGCTGCTGCTGGGCCCCAACTGCCCCGGCCTCATCACGCCCGACGAGATCAAGATCGGCATCATGCCCGGCCACATCCACCGCAAGGGCCGCATCGGCGTGGTCAGCCGCTCCGGCACGCTGACCTATGAAGCCGTGGCCATGCTGACCGAAGTGGGCCTGGGCCAGTCCAGCGCCGTGGGCATCGGCGGCGACCCGATCAATGGCCTCAAGCACATCGACGTGATGAAGGCGTTCAACGACGACCCCGACACCGACGCCGTCATCATGATCGGCGAGATCGGCGGCCCCGACGAAGCCGAAGCCGCCCAATGGTGCAAGGCGAACATGAAGAAGCCCGTGGTGGGCTTCATCGCGGGCGTGACCGCGCCCCCCGGCAAGCGCATGGGCCACGCGGGCGCGCTGATCAGCGGCGGCGCCGACACGGCCGACGCCAAGCTCGCCATCATGGAAGAGTGCGGCTTCGTCGTGACGCGCAACCCGTCCGAACTGGGCAAGCTGCTCAAGGCCCAGCTCAAGTAAGCGGTATTACGGACGCGCGCCGCGTCCCTGCCAGCTAGACTGGCCGCTCCAACAAACCAAGAGGCACCCGGAACGCGAGTTACGGGTGCCTCTTGCATTCACAACACATGGAGCACACCGTGGAATACCTGCAAAGCGCCGACTTCTGGCTCGGCCTGATGAAGATCGTGTGGATCAACATCATTCTCTCGGGCGACAACGCCGTGGTCATCGCCCTCGCGGCGCGCTCCCTTCCCCCGCACCAGCAGAAGAAAGCCGTCTTCTGGGGCTCCGGCGCGGCCGTGGTGCTGCGCATCCTGCTGACCGTCGTCGCCGCGAAACTGCTGGAGCTGTCGTTCCTGCAGATCATCGGCGGCTGCCTGCTGCTGTGGATCGGCTTTCAGTTGCTGCGCGACGAAGACGAAGAAGAGGGCGAATCCAAAACCTACGGCAGCCTCATGGCCGCCGTGCGCACCATCTTGCTGGCCGATTTGGTCATGAGCCTGGACAACGTGATCGCCGTGGCCGCCGCCGCGCACGGCGACGTGCTGCTGCTGGTGCTGGGCCTGGCGGTCAGCATCCCGCTGGTGATCTTCGGCAGCACGCTGATGATCAAGCTGATGGAGCGCTTTCCGGTCATCGTGCTGCTGGGCGCCGCGCTGATCGGCTGGGTGGGCGGCGAAACCATCGCCAACGACGCGGTGCTGCACGGCTACGCAGTGGCCCACCCCGCGCTCCACTACGTGGCCGCCGCACTGGGCGCGGCCCTGGTCGTGGCTGCGGGCAGGTTCTGGCCCGGCAGGGAGCAGCGCCCCGCCTGACAAAAATGGCGGTCCGCCGGGCACGCAAACTGCCGGGCGCGACAAGAACAGCGCGCAGCACCGCGCCAAGCCGCGCCCCAGGTTAGGCGCGGATATTGCTTTGACGCCCGCTCTACCAAGCAGCGCGAGGACAGCAGCAAGTGGGACGAAAAACCTCGGGACGGCGGCCTGGCATGCTGCATGCCGACGGACTCTGGGGCGCACTGGCTGCCGCAGTGGCCGTGGGGCTGGTTCTGGCAATGGCCGAATGGCTTCTGCCCCGCCCTGCAGGGCTGTGGGTGTGGCTGGCGGCGGGCGCCCTGGCCATGCTCGCTGGCGTGGCGGCATGGGCCGCGACGCGAGCCGCCCGCGGCGCTTCGAGGGCCGCCGCATCCAGCGACAAGGCGCAAGCCGACCACATGATGGGCCTGGCCCTGCAGGGGCAGGGCCAGCTGGACAAGGCTTACGAGCGCCTGCGCAAGGTGCCGCCCAGCGATACCTTGATGGACAACCTGTACCACCTGGCGCAGGACTTCGAGCGCCAGCGCAACCTGGCCAGGGCCAAGGCGATCTACAAGCACATCCTGCAATACAACCGCAACCACAAGGATGCGCGCGCCCGCTACCGGCAGGTGCGCGCCCTGCTTCAGCAACCGAAGGAGGGCAGCGCCCCCTCCGGGCCACACGAATCCCCGACTGCCGCCCTGCCCCGGCTGGGCCGCTACCACATCGTGAAAGAAATCGGCAAAGGCGCCATGGGCGTCGTCTATCTGGGGCGCGACCCTACGATAGGCCGCGCCGTGGCCATCAAGACGCTGGCCCTGAGCGAAGAATTCGAGGGCGACGCGCTCATCGACGCCCGGGCCCGCTTCTTCCGCGAGGCAGAGACCGCCGGGCGCCTGCAGCACCCCTGCATCGTGACGATCTTCGATGCCGGCGAGGAGAACGGCCTGGCCTACATCGCGATGGAATTCCTTCAGGGCGCAGACCTGGCGCCCGCCTGCCGCGCCGGGCATCTGCTGCCCGTCGCCACCGTGCTCTCCATCGCGGCCCGCGTGGCCGACGCGCTGGACTACGCCCACGCCCACAACGTGGTACACCGCGACATCAAGCCCGCCAACATCATGTTCGACGGCGCCACGGACGCGGTCAAGGTCACGGACTTCGGCATCGCCCGCATCACCGACTCCAGCAGGACGCGCACGGGACTGGTGCTGGGCACGCCCAGCTTCATGTCGCCGGAGCAGCTCGCGGGCAAGAAGGTGGATGGCCGCTCGGACCTGTATTCGCTGGGCGTCACGCTGTTCCACCTGCTGACGGGGTCGCTGCCGTTTCGCGGCGAGACGCTGACCCAGCTCATGCACAAGATCGCCAGCCTGGAGGCGCCCGACATCCGCGCGCTGCGGCCTGAGCTGTCCCCCGCCGTGGCGCGCATCGTCGCCCAGGCCCTGCAAAAGCGGCCCGAGGCCCGCCACCAGACCGGGCGCCAGCTGGCCGCCGAACTGCGTCAGGCAGGCGCCACGGACGCCGGGCCGCAGCCCAGGGCAGTGGACTATGATGCGCAGGGCGATGCAACAGGGCATGAAATGGTGGATTTTCAACAGACCGTGATGGAGCCGAACAAGGCATCATCCCCGCCGGTTCCAGGCGCCCGATGACGCTCGCCCTCACACCCATGACCTACGAATTTTTCGCGCAGACCGACAAAGGCCGGGTGCGCAGCAACAACGAAGATGCGGTGGCCATCGACCGGGAGGCCCAGGTCGCCATCCTCGCCGACGGCATGGGCGGCTACAACGCCGGTGAAGTGGCCAGCGGCATGGCCACCACGTTCATCCGAACCGAGATGGCGCGCTGGCTGGCGCAGGCCGGGGCCGCGCCGCAGTCCACCGACGTGCGCCGGGCGCTGGAGATCTGCGTGGAGAACGCCAACCACGCCATCCTGGGCGCCTCGCTGTCCAACCCCCAGTACGCGGGCATGGGCACTACGCTGGTGGTCGGCGTCTTCCAGGGCTGCCGCCTCATCCTGGGCCACATCGGCGACTCGCGCTGCTACCGCCTGCGCAACGGCGCCCTGCAGCAGATCACGCGCGACCATTCCTGGCTGCAAGAGCAAGTCGATGCCGGTCTGCTGACGGCGCAGCAGGCCGCGCAGTCGGCCAACCGCAACCTGGTCACGCGCGCGCTGGGCGTAGAGCCCAACGTGATGATGGAAGTCAACGAGTTCCAGGTAGCGCCCGGCGACCTGTTCCTCATGTGCTCGGACGGGCTGACCGACATGGTGCCGGACGCGAACCTCGCCGACATGGTGCGCGCCTCGCTGCCGCTGGAGGAAAAAGCCGCCCGGCTCATCGACGCCGCCAACGGCAACGGCGGCCGTGATAACGTGAGCGTGCTGCTGGTGCAAGCCGCCGCCACCGGCAAAAAGCGCAGCCTCATATCCCGATTGCTCGGGGCCGGTTAGCCAGCGGCCCAGCCAACCCACAACAATGACTCATCACATCAGCAGGAGTGGATCATGCCCAAAATGATCGTTTCAATCGACGGCGTCGTCATCAAGGAAGTGCAGTTGACCAAAGAGCGCACCACGCTCGGCCGCCGCCCGTACAACGACATCGTGATCGACAACCTTGCGGTCAGCGGCGAGCATGCGGTGCTCCACATGAATGGGCAGGACGTGGAGATCGAAGACCTGGGCAGCACCAACGGCACCTACGTGAACGCCAAGGCCGTCAAGCGCCAGGCGCTGCGCAGCGGCGACACGATCGAGGTGGGCAAGTACAAGATCCGCTTCGTACACGAAGCCGAGGGCCAGAACTTCGAGAAAACCATGATCTTCAAGCCGGGCATGGTGCCGCCCACCCTGGGCACGGCATCGCGTCCGGCACCCTTGCCTGCGCAAGCGCCATCACCCGCACCACTGTCCGGGGCCATCCGCGTCATGTCGGGCGCGGCGGCGGGGCGCGAAGTGTCGCTGCAGAAGGTCGTGACCACCATCGGCAAGCCCGGCGTGGCCGTCGCCTCTATCACCCGGCGCCCGCACGGGTTCGTGCTGGCGCACGTGGAAGGGCCCGAAATGCCCCTGCTCAACGGCGCGGCCATCGGCCTGTCGCCCGTGCCGCTCAAGCACGGCGACCGGCTGGAGCTGGCAGGCACCGCAATGCAGTTCGAGCAGGCCTGACCCACCCGGCCCGGCAGCAGCATGCGCCCGATTGGGCAGGGCTTGCGACGGCGCTGGCGGCGCATGGCCGTCACCCTCATCCCCCTGGTCTTCGCCCTACTGCACCTCTGCGGCGTGCTGCGCCTGCCGGTGCTGGAGCATCTGGACAACATCATCTACGACACGCGGCTGCGCGCCACCATGCCGCGCACGCTGGACGAGCGCATCGTCATCGTCGATATCGACGAAAAAAGCCTGGAGCGCGTGGGCCACTGGCCCTGGGGGCGCGACAGGCTCGCCACCCTGGTCGGCGAACTGTTTGACCGCCAGCAGGCGGCGGTCGTGGGGTTCGACGTCATCTTCGCGGAGCCGGACGGCAGCTCCGGCCTCGCCAATCTTCAGCAACTGGCACAAGGCCCCTTGAAGGACCAGGCGGCCTTCAAGGAACAACTGGCGCGCCTGGCGCCATCGCTGGACCACGATGCGCGCTTTGCCCGGGCGCTGCAGGGGCGCCCCGCCGTCCTGGGCTACTACTTCACCGGCGACGACCGGGAGGGGCGGACCAAGGGCGTGCTGCCAACCCCCGCGCTGCGCCCCGAACGCCTGCGCGGCGTGCCCGTGCGCACAACGTCCTGGAGCGGATACGGCAGCAACATCGAAGAACTTGCCCGCGCCGTGCCCACAGCCGGGTTTTTCAACCCCGTCACCGACGAGGACGGCGTGGTCCGGTCCCTGCCCTTGCTGGCCCAGTACCAGGGCCAGTACTACGAATCCCTGGCCCTGGCGATGTACCGCACCCTGCTGGGCCAGCCGGAGATCCTCCCGGGCTTTGCCAGCCCCGCACCCGAAGCCCCCTTTGACGTGCTGGACAGCATCGTGCTGCGCCACGATGGCCGCATGCGGCAAAAGATTCCGGTGGACGACCGGGCCGCGACCCTCATCCCCTTCCGGGGGCCCGGCGACGCGGGCGCAGGCTCGTTCCGGTACCTCTCCGCCTCGGACGTTCTGGAAGGCAAGCTGCCGCCCGGCAGCCTGAACGGTCAACTGGTGCTGGTGGGCTCCACCGCGCCAGGGCTGATGGACCTGCGGGTGACTCCCGTGGGCCAGACCTACCCCGGCGTGGAAACCCACGCCAACGTGCTCTCCGCCCTGCTGGACGGCAACAGCATCGTGCGACCGGACTATGCCGCAGGCTTTGACGCGGCCCAGCTGCTGGGCTCCGGCATCCTGCTGGCGCTGGTCCTGCCAGGGCTGCCGGCGGTGACCGCGGTGCTGTTCAGCCTGGGCGCCGTCGCCGCGCTGGCTGGCGTCAACCTGTGGCTCTACCTGGCTTACGGTCTGGCGCTGCCGCTGGCCACTGCCCTGGTCATGGTGCTGTGCGCCTTCGCGCTCAACATGATCCATGGCTACTTCGTCGAAAGCCGCGCCAAGCGTGAACTGGCGGCGCAATTCGCCACCTATGTCCCACCCGAACTCGTCGCGGAAATGCTCCAGCAGCCCGAGCGCTACAGCATGCAGGCCGACAACCGCGAGCTGACCGTGATGTTCTGCGACATGCGCGGCTTCACCGCCATGTCCGAGCGCATGGAGCCGCTGCAGTTGCAGGCCCTGCTCAACGGCGTGTTCAGCCGCCTCACCCAGATCATCCGCGGCCACAGGGGAACCATCGACAAATACATGGGCGACTGCGTAATGGCCTTCTGGGGTGCACCCGTGCCCACGCCCGATCACGCCGCACTGGCAGTCCAGGCCGCGCTGGACATGGCCCAGGCCGTGGAGCAGATCAACCAGTCCCACCGGGAACGCGGCCTGCCGGAGATCGGCGTCGGCATCGGCCTGAACACCGGCACCATGTGCGTGGGCGACATGGGCTCGGACATCCGGCGCAGCTATACCGTGATCGGCGACGCCGTCAACCTCGGGTCGCGGCTGGAAGGCCTGTCCAAGTACTACGGCGTGCGCACCGTGGCCAGCGAAACCACCCAGGCCCAGGCGCCCCGGTTCGCCTGGCAGGAGCTCGACCGCGTGCGCGTCAAGGGCAAGGCGCAGGCCGTGACCATCTACACGCCCATCGTCCCGCTGGATGCGCTCGATGCGGCGCAGGCCGAAGCAATATCCACATGGCAGCGCTTTGTGCGTGCCTATCGCGCCCAGGACTGGGCGGCCTCAAATCTGAAGTGCAACCCCCCTTCAGAATTGAGACTCCCATGACAAAGAACACCTACGAACAACTGAGCGAGATGGAGCGCCATGCGATAGCGCTGGGGCTACAGCAAAAGCAGAGCCTGCGAGCCATAGCGAGGGCATTGGGC
>NZ_JASGDA010000033.1:0-7460 GCF_047607405.1 Acidovorax sp.
CGCGGCCCGCGCCGTGACGGCCGCCCTGGTGGCGACCGCGCCGGTGCAGGCCGTGGCGCCCGCCGCCCCGCAGGCGGCAATGCCGCCCCCGCCGATGGCAGCGACAAGCCTGCAGAGGCTGGTGGCGCCGACAACACCGCCGTTAAGCGCGTTCGCAAAGTCGCCGCGCCCGCTACAGCAGCGGACGGCAAAGGAGAATAAACATGCTGCAACCTGCTCGCCGCAAATACCGCAAGGAGCAAAAGGGCCGTAACACCGGCGTCGCCACCCGGGGCAACTCGGTGGCCTTCGGTGACTTCGGCCTGAAGTGTACGGACCGTGGCCGCCTGACCGCCCGTCAGATCGAAGCCGCCCGCCGTGCCATCTCGCGCCACGTCAAGCGTGGCGGCCGCATCTGGATCCGCGTGTTCCCGGACAAGCCCATTTCCACCAAGCCCGCAGAAGTGCGTATGGGTAACGGTAAGGGCAACCCCGAGTACTACGTGGCCGAAATCCAGCCCGGCAAGATCGTCTTCGAAATCGTTGGCGTGCCCGAAGAACTGGCCCGCGAAGCGTTCCGCCTGGCCGCTGCCAAGCTGCCGCTGCGCACCACGTTCGTCTCGCGCCTGATCGGCGCGTAATTCAGGAGAACAAGAAATGAAAGCTGCTGAACTGCGCCAAAAAGACGCCGCCGGTATCGAGACCGAAATCAAGGCCCTGCAAAAGGCCCATTTCGGCCTGCGCATGCAAAAGGCCACGCAACAGTTGGGCAACACCAACACGCTGCGTACCACCCGCCGCGCCATCGCCCGCGCCAAGACCATTCTTGCTGAAAAGCAAGCCGCCAAGTAAGTAGGAAGCGAACATGACGGAAGCTAAAAAATCCCTCAAGCGCACCTTGGTCGGCAAGGTGATCAGCGACAAGCGCCAAAAGACCGTGACCGTGCTGGTCGAGCGCCGTGTGAAGCACGAGCTCTACGGCAAGATCGTTGCGAAGTCGAGCAAGTACCACGCCCACGACGAAAAGGGCGAGTACAAGCTGGGCGACGTGATCGAAATCACCGAGAGCCGCCCGCTCTCCAAGACCAAGAACTGGGTCGCGACCCGCTTGGTGCAAAAGGCCAGCCTGGTCTAAGCCCTTTGGTTTGACCGGCTGCAAAGCCTCTCGAAACGGCCCACCATGTGGGCCGTTTTGTTTTTTCACTCAAGGAGTTAAGCAATGATCCAAGTCGGAGACACCCTGCCCGCCACCGTGCTGATGGAATATTCCGAAGTCGAGGGCGAAGGCTGCAGCATCGGCCCCAACCCCGTTCCCGTGGACAAGGCCACGGCGGGCAAGACGATTGCCCTGTTCGCCGTGCCCGGCGCGTTCACGCCCACCTGCTCGGCCAAGCACGTGCCGGGCTACCTGGAGAAGGCCGACGAGTTCAAGGCCGCAGGCGTGGACGAAATCTGGTGCCTGAGCGTGAACGACGCCTTCGTCATGGGCGCCTGGGCGCGCGACCAGAAGACGAACGGCAAGATCCGCATGCTGGGCGATGGCGACGCCGCCTTTGCCAAGGCCACCGGCCTCACGCTGGACCTGACGGGCAAGGGCCTCGGCCTGCGCAGCAACCGCTACTCGATGCTGGTCAAGGACGGCAAAGTGGTCACGCTCAACGTGGAGGCACCCGGCAAGTTCGAGGTGAGCGACGCGGCCACGCTGCTGGCACAGGCCAAAGGCTGATTTGCTATTGATTTGGTAGCTTGCGGCGCTTGCTGTATAAGCGCTAGAGGCCGAAAACACTTAAAAGATATCGACCTTCAGGTAATGCGCCCCCGCAATGGGGTTGTGGTAGTAGGGCGGGATTTCCTCGAAGCCCAGGTCGGTATAGAGCGCACGGGCCGACTCCATGTCGTCCAGCGTGTCGAGCAGCACGCAGGCGTAGCCCGCCTGCCGCGCGCAGTCCAGGATGGCCTCGGCCAGCTCGCGGCCCAGGCCGAAGCCACGGAAGGCGCGGCGCACGTACAGGCGCTTCATCTCGGCGGCGTTGGGGTAGTCGGCGTTGTCCAGCGGGCGCAGGGCGCAGCAGCCTGCGATGGCGCCCTCCACCTCGGCCAGCAGCAGGGCGCCGCGCGGTTCGGCGTAGTCGCCGGGCAGGGCGGCCAGTTCGCTCTCGAAGTCCTGGAAGTCCAGGTCTATGCCCAGCGATGCGGCGTATTCGCGGAAGATGTCGCGCACCGCGTCCATCTCGGCGGCTGAGGCGGGGGTGCGCAGGGTGACGGAAGGCTTGTCCAAAACACAAAGGCTTGTGAAACGGCGGAAGCCGCAGTGTAGCGAGTCCGCTTTAGAGCGTGTTTACGATCTGTTCATGGTGCCCGCAAGGCAGCAAACAGCCGCAATCTAGGCGCGCGCCGCAGGCCATGCTGGTGGCCTGGACAAGGTGCGCAACGACGAGTGCGGCTGTTTGCTGCCTTGCCCGAAGGGTTGCCCCGCCAAGGGGGCATCTGCCGCGTTGCAAATGCTCGCCGGGCCACCAGCCCGGCTGCGCTTTGCGCCTTGCACCTGCCCCCTTGGCGGGGCAACGGGCACCATGAACAGATCGTAAACACGCTCTTAGAACGCTGGCGCGGCGGCGCCCAGCGAGGCCACCCACCACGCCAGCGCGCCGCTGGCCGCCAGCACCAGCAGCGCCACGGCGCGGCTCACCCAGTCGTCGCGCGAGGCCGGTGCGGGCGCGGCCAGCACCTTGTCGCCATGCAGCATGGGCCGCACCAGGCGCTGGCGACGCACCACCACGTAGAACAGGATGGCGAGCAGGTGCAGCGCCACCAGGCCCAGTACCAGGTACTGGCCGATGTCCTTGTGGTACCCCGTGGCCTGGCCGACCACGGCGCCCGGGACGAAGCGCGTCAGCGGCCCGGCGAAGGCGATCTCGTCGTCGCTCATCAGCCCGGTGGCGACCTGCGCCGCCAGCACCGCCAGCAGGCCGAACACCGACAGCGCGCCCAGCGGGCTGTGGCCGATGCCGTCCTCGGGGTGCGGCGTGCCGCGCAGGTAGCGCAGCAGCCGCGCGGGCGAGTACAGGAAGGCGCCAAAGCGCGACCACCGCCCGCCGACCAGCCCCCACACGATGCGGAACACCAGCAGCGCCAGCGTCGCGCAGCCCAGGCGCAGGTGCCATTCCATGGCGTTGCCGCCCACTTTGGCGGTGACGACCAGCCCGATGACGCAGGCGGCCAGTGACCAATGAAAGAGGCGGGTGGGCAGGTCCCAGATGCGGACGGTGTGCATGGCGGTGTTTGGTTGACTGCGGCAGTGGGCCATGGCTGCATTGTGCGCAAGAAGCGTCTCTGGCGGCATACTGGTCTAGTTCCCCCACGATGAGACAAGGAAACCCCATGAAGAAGACAAAAGCCCTATCCGCATGGGCCCTGGCTGCTGCAACCCTGAGCCTGTCGGCCCCTGCCGCCGCGCAGTTTGCCAAGGCCGAGGACGCCATCAAGTACCGCCAGAGCGCCCTGTTCGTCATGGGCCAGCACTTCGGTCGCCTGGGTGCCATGGCGAATGGGCGCATTCCGTTCGACGCCAAGGCCGCGCAGGAGAACGCCGATGTGGTGGCGCAGATGGCGCAACTGCCCTGGGCCGGGTTCGGCGCGGGCACCGACAAGGGCGCGCCGACCAAGGCCAAGCCCGAGATCTGGGCCGAGCAGGCCCAATTCAAGGAGCATGCCGACAAGCTGCAGGCCGAGTCGGTGAAGCTGGCGGCTGCCGCCAAGACGGGCAGCCTGGACAACTTGAAGGCCGCGTTCGGCGCGACGGCGGGCACGTGCAAGGCGTGCCATGACAGCTATCGCGCCAAATAACGATTGCTATCGTTTAAATAGCTGCTGGCGCTTATCCAATAAGCGCTGGAGGCCGATTTGACTCAGGTTTCGGCCAGCAGCTTCTCGATGAGCTGGTGCAATTCAGGGAAGTCCGGCGCGCCCACGTAGGTCTTCACGATCTCGCCGCGCTTGTTGACGATGAAGGTGGACGGCGTCAGCCGCACGTCGCCCCACGCCTTGGCGACGTTGCCCGTGTTGTCGATGGCGACCGAGAACGGCAGCTTGCGCGTCTCGGAAAAGTTGACCACGTAGCTCGGCGGGTCGTAGCTCATGGCGACGGCCAGGGTGTCGAAGCCGCGCGCCTTGTACTTGTCGTGGGTGGCGACGATCTGGGGCATCTCGGCCACGCAGGTGGTGCAGCTCGTGGCCCAGAAGTTGACCAGGGTGACCTTGCCCTTGAGGTCGGCGGTGGTGCGGCTCGTGCCGTCCAGCAGCACGAAGGTGGATTGGGGCGCGGCGGAGCGGCCCGTGTCCAGATAGACATAGGCGCCCACGGCGGCAAACGCCGCCACCGCCACACCTGCCGCCCAATGCTTGATCGCCATGACTTTCCCATCCATCCAGAAACACCCGGCATTGTGCCGGAGCAGCCCTGTTGGAGCGCATCGGAAGGTCGAAAGTTCGATGCCGATAATCGTTGGATGCACAAGATACCCATCGCAGTGCTGGGCGTGCTCGGCCTGGCCGCCTGCAGCCCTGCGCTGAACTGGCGCAGCGTACCCTGGCCCGAGGCGGCCATCACCATCACGCTGCCCTGCAAGCCCGACCGCGCCACGCGCATGGTGGAACTGGCCGGGGCGCCGGTGGAGCTTTCCATGGCGGGCTGCGAGGCGGACGGCGCCATGTTCGCCGTGTCGCACGCGGCGCTGGCGGACCCGGCGCAGGTGGGCGCGGCGCTCACGCACTGGCGCGCGGCCGTCCTGGCCAACCTGGGCAGCGGCGCCACCGCCACCGACACGGCCTACGCGCCCCCCGGCGCGCTGCCGCTGCCGCAGTCGGTGCGCACCGTGGCGCGGGGCCAGCGGCCCGACGGCGGCGCGGTCAGTGCCCAGGCCGTGTGGTTTGCGCGCGCCGTGGGGCCCAAGGTGCGGCTCTACCACGCGGTGGTGTACACCGACAAACCCCGCCCCGAGGTGGCCGACGCCTTCTTTGCGGGCCTGGCACTGCAATGAGCAGCACCAGACATAATGCGCGGCAACCCACCACACCATGACCAGCATCCTTCTCATCGCCCATGCCCCGCTGGCCCATGCGCTGCGCGAATGCGTGCTGCACGTGTTCCCCGACTGCGGCGACAGCGTGGCCGCGCTGGACGTGCAGCCCAACATGCCTCCTGAGGAATCCCTGGCGCAGGCCCGCATCCTGCTGGGGCAGCTGGGCGCGCATTCCACGCTGGTGCTGACCGACGTGTTCGGCGCCACGCCGTGCAACGTGGCGCAGCGCCTCGTGGACGGCGTGGGCGCGCGCCTGGTGACGGGCGTGAACCTGCCCATGCTGCTGCGCGCCGTGACCTACCGCGCCGAGCCGCTGGACGCCGTGGTCAACCGCGCCGTGGTGGGGGGCACGCAAGGGGTGATGCAGGTCGCCATCGCCGCGCCGCAGAACCAGAACCGCCGAAACCGACATGATCAAGACCACCACGACCATCAGCAATAAACTGGGCCTGCACGCCCGCGCCTCGGCCAAGCTCACCAAGCTGGCGGGCAGCTTTCCGTGCGACGTGTTCATGAGCCGGGGCGACCGGCGCATCAACGCCAAGAGCATCATGGGCGTGATGATGCTGGCGGCGGGCATGGGTACCGAGGTCGAGATCGAGACCAGCGGCGAGCGCGAGCAGGAGGCCATGGACGCGCTCCTGGCCCTCATCGCAGACAAGTTCGGCGAGGGCGAATGACCTTCTCCGTCCACGGCCTCGCAGTCGCCCGCGGCATCGCCATCGGCCGTGCCGTGCTGGTGGCGTCCAGCCGCGTGGACGTGGCGCACTACTTCATCGAGCCGCACCAGACCGCTGACGAGATCGAGCGCGTGCGCCGGGGCCGCAACGCCGTGGTCGATGAGCTGCAGCGCCTGCAGGCCGACATGCCCGCCGATGCCCCGCACGAGCTGGCCGCGCTGCTGGACGTACACCTGATGCTGCTGCAGGACGAGGCCCTGACGGTCGGCGTCAAGCACTGGATCACCGAGCGCCTGTACAACGCCGAATGGGCGCTGACCACGCAGCTCGAAGTCATCGCCCGCCAGTTCGACGAGATGGAGGACGACTACCTGCGCGAGCGCAAGGCCGACCTGGAGCAGGTGGTCGAGCGCATCCTGCGCCACATGAAGGGCGTCGCCAGCCCCGTGGTGCCGCCGCCCGCCAGCCCGCGCCGCCAGCACATGCAGCTCGGCCTGCAGCAGGACCTGCTGCCGGGCGACCTGGTGGACGTGCCCCTGGTGCTGGTGGCGCACGACCTCTCGCCCGCCGACATGCTGCAGTTCAAGCAAAGCGTGTTCGCGGGCTTCGTGACCGACGTGGGCGGCAAGACATCGCACACCGCCATCGTGGCGCGCAGCATGGACATCCCCGCCGTGGTCGGCGCGCGCGCGGCCAGCCAGCTGGTGCGGCAGGACGACTGGGTCATCATCGACGGCGACGCGGGTGTGATGATCGTGGACCCCTCGCCCATCATCCTGGCCGAATACGGCTTCCGCCAGCGCCAGGCCGAGCTGGAGCGCGAGCGCCTGGCGCGCCTGCGGCACACGCCTGCCGTCACCATCGACGGCCACAAGGTGGAGCTGCTGGCCAACATCGAGCAGCCCGGCGACGCGACCGCCGCCGTGCGCGCCGGGGCCGTGGGCGTGGGCCTGTTTCGCAGCGAATTCCTGTTCATGGGCAAGAGCGGCAACCTGCCCGGCGAGGACGAGCAGTACCGCGCCTACTGCGAGGCCATCGAGGGCATGCAGGGTCTGCCCGTCACCATCCGCACCATCGACGTGGGCGCCGACAAGCCGCTGGACCACAAGGGCCACAAGGACAGCAGCCACTACCTGAACCCCGCCCTGGGCCTGCGCGCCATCCGCTGGAGCCTGGCCGACCCGGCGATGTTCCGCACGCAGCTGCGCGCCGTGCTGCGCGCCGCTGCGCACGGCCAGGTCAACCTGCTGTTCCCCATGCTCGCGCACGCGCACGAGATACAGCAGACGCTGGCCCAGGTTCAATTCGCCCGCGCCGAGCTGGACGCGCGCGGCGTGCCCCACGGCCCCGTGCAACTGGGCGCGATGATCGAGGTGCCCGCCGCCGCGCTCATGGTGCGCACCTTCCTCAAGTACTTCGACTTCCTGTCCATCGGCACCAACGACCTGATCCAGTACACCCTGGCCATCGACCGCGCCGACGAGGCCGTGGCCCACCTCTACGACCCGCTGCACCCCGCCGTGCTGCGCCTGGTGGCCGACGTGATCGCCGAAGGCGCGGCGCAGGGCAAGAGCGTGTGCGTGTGCGGCGAGACGGCGGGCGACGTGACCATGACGCGCCTGCTGCTCGGCCTGGGCCTGCGCAGCTTCAGCATGCACCCGGCGCAGATCCTGGCCGTGAAGCAGGAAATCCTGCGCGCCGACACCCGCAAGCTCGCGCC
>NZ_JASGDA010000034.1:0-56229 GCF_047607405.1 Acidovorax sp.
GAGAACGCCATCGCCGTCGTGGTCGAAATAGACGTTGCTGGCCAGGCCCACCGTCTCCAGGCCGTCGCCGTCCAGGTCCAGGATGAGGGGGTCGCGCGGCCAGGTCCAGGTTTTGGCGGAGAGGAAGGCAGTGTTGGACTCTGCGCTGATTTCTGCTCTTTTTTTATATAAATCATTGAGTGTGTAGGCAAATCCCCCTCCAGTTAAAACTACCGCCGCAACAGTCAGCGTTGGAATCGATATTCCAGCAATTGCAAATGCGCCAGCAACCAACGCAACAACATTGCCCGTCGCACTCATGATTTGACCTAGGTTCGCACCCGCCGGATCTGCGGCAACCGCAGTAAGGGTTAAAGCTACAGCATTTGCAACTATACCCACCCCGGGAATAAAACCAGTTGCGGCAGCTGTAACCTGAAATATGCCTGCGACTGTTTCTATTGCGCTCGATGCATTTATTGCTTGAATAGCATTATCAATTGAACCAACTGCAGCCCCCCTGTATATCGATAAAAATTACCAACCCATCGACTTTACTCATAGCTGAATCCTTTTGAATATCAATCCAACAATCAAAAGAAATGTAGACACCAAGAATACCCCATAATTACAAATTGCGCAAAGCCGCTACCGCCTCTTGCATCATGAAATATTTCATTTATAGAGAAACTCTTCTTTCTCACCAGCATGTATACAGACGGGACAATCATTCCAATGGATAGAATTAACCAATAAATCATTGGCATGACCGGATGTATATCATACAAAAAATCAAAAATAACTTTCATATTTATATACTACCATCCCCATTGCCAAAAACCTTGGGCATCGACCACAAAACCAACGATGACATCGATTTTGTCGATCATCTCAGCCTCCGAAAATAGTGCAAATATGAAGGCGCGCGGGTTGATATTTCAGGATCGCAGACCCACGTCTACCAGCTTTTGAACTAGAATTGCTCGCAATTACTATTCGTGTAGAGGATGTACTTGTGATAGATGCCTGCGCCGCCCACAAATGCCGCAGATTTATATCCAGCTTCAATACGCTCAGTCATTCTTATCTCCCTTGCGCTCAAATCGATTCCGCAGAAAGCGCCGCTTCTACAGCGCTAATAACACCTGTTTCATCTGCAATCTTAAAGTTAATGGTGACGGATTTTTTGATGATTACCCGCTCTCTCCCATACATTTTGCCGATCGAAAAAAAGACTCGCGCCTTTCAGCTTTGAGTGGTATCGCTGTACGTTTCGTATCGTTGCTTCATCGGCACGGGGGTTAGTGGATGGAGTCCAGGGGGATTTAAATTCTCCATCAGGCCAGAATTTTGTTCCCTCATACCGAGATTCGCTGATTTCATAGCCGCTGTTTCTTAACTCGCGCAATAGTTTGAAGGCTTCTTCTTTCGGCATGCCTGGCTGAAAATATTTTTTTGCTACAGCAGTGACCGCTGTGTCACGTCCGTTCTGCCCACCACCAGCTTTGTCGGCTTCAATCCAAGCCGTCTCCATTTCAGACAGCATTTTTCCGATCCACGTTTTGTCTTCCACTTTGCACCCCGCAAAAAAATACGGTTAATGCCATCAGTAACGATGACCAGAAATTGCTGCTTAACTTTACCGGCCAGAAATTCATACATCCTCCTTCACCAAGCTCATGTGCATGGCATGCTGCCCCATATTCACCACCTCATCCACCTGCAAGCCCTTCGGTACCTGGTGCGTGATGAAGATCATCGTCACCTTGCCCTGGAGCCGGTTGATGGTTTGCGCGAAATGCTCGGCTGTCTGCTGATCCAGATTGGAAATCGCCTCGTCGAAGATCAGCACCTTGGGGCGCTTGAGCAGAGCGCGGGCAATGGCTATGCGCTGCCGCTGCCCTCCGGATAGACCCGTTCCGCGCTCGCCGATCTCGGTCTGGTAGCCCTGCGGCAGTTTTTCGATGACTTCGTGGGATCGGTGAGCGAGCGATCAAGCGCAGTGCGCACACCAGCGTCTATGAGTTGGAGCAGGCTACCCGGCAATGCATTGACCGCCACAACGAGAACCCCAAGCCTTTCGTTTGGCACAAAAGCACCGCCTCCATCCTGACTTCTGTTGCTCGGGCTGCTGGGCAATTATTTGATGGAATTTTTGAGACACCACACTAGCGAATACCTTGGTTTTTTGGGAATTGCTGGCGCGCATGAACTACGTTCACGACTTCAATGCGGTCAGATGCCACCCTGTATAGAACGATGTAGTTGGGGTGTGCAACAACCTCTCGCAAACCGGGAATTCGTTCGCTGGCTCGAAAAAGGTAAGGGTGCTCTGCAACCGGCATGATTGCTTCTGCCAGCAAGTTCCTCATGCGACGGGCGGCGATGGGGTTTTCGCGTGCGACGTAGGCGACGATCTCGCGTAGATCATCGCGAGCCGAAGCCCGCCAAACAATGGGGAGCACTCAAACGCTCCGTTGCTCGGCTATTGCATCAATGAGCGCGTCCATCTCGGCCATCACTTCATCGTGAGGTATGGTGGGCCGAGGATCAGCCAAGCTGGTCGCGGCCTTGGCTTTCAGCCACGCCGTGTAGTTGGCTTCCTGCTCTGCGGTCTCGAATTCCGAGGCCAAGGGGGAGAAAACGGCGTTCATGTTCGCAGTTTAGTCCAGTGCAGAAGTTTTCACCATCCTCCGCGTAGGAGTGTCCAACGACGTTCTAGCCCGTCCAGTTCAACCGCAAACCGGATGGTAGAAATGATAAAAAAAGCCGCCGAGAGCTTTAAGCAGCTCTTGGCGGCAGTTCCAGATAACTGGCGGAAACGAATGATGGCGCTAGCAGCGCTGACGCCTCAGGTACTCAGCAGGTTTCGTAGCACGGTACACGGCACGCTTCGCGACGTGCGGCGAAACCCCGTATTTCAGGCCGAGACCCTGATACGTAATCCCACCGCGCAGGTACTCAGCCACAAGCGCCGCCTCATCCTCCCTTGACAAAGCACGCTCCCGACCGGGCACCCTGCCCCGCGCCCTAGCCGCCACCTGCCCGGCTATAGACCTTTCCCGAATCATCGACCGCTCAAGCTGCGCCACTGCGCCCAGTATCTGCACCACGAACACACCCATGCTATTCGTGGTGTCGAGAGGTTCCGTCACGCTTTTGATGGTGGCCCCGACGGCCTCAAGCTGGCGCAGGATTTCCAGCAGATCGAACAGACTCCGCGCGATGCGGTCAATCTTATAGACCACAAGCACATCGCCCCTTTGCAGGGATGCCAAACAGCGGGCCAGTTCGACCCGGCCACGCCGAGACGCGCCGCTGGCCTTTTCCTGAAACACCGCGCTACAACCAGCCTTGGCAAGCGCATCAAGCTGCAAAGCCGTGTCCTGATCCTGCGTAGAGACACGCGCATAACCGACCATCATCAACAACCCCGACCCCTGAACAAATAAACATGTATGGATGGATATACAGTCTTTTATCAAGATTTCAAGGCTGAAGTACCGTTCCCGGGAACGAAACTTGGAAATCAGAAGGCCCCGGCCCAAGTGCGGCCACGTAAAAAACGCCCTTAAAACCACCGTCAGCGCACAAAAAGCCCCACACGCTTAAGAACAACAAAGAGAACAACAAGCAAGGCCAACACCCCGACACGAATCCACACCGTCCGCCACTCCGCCGCCCGCTTTGCGCGCTGACGATCAGCCTCAGAAACACGGAAGGATGCACGCTCTACATAGCCCGTCTTCTTGCGCCACCAATCACGATACCAATCCCGATTCTCAACACCCATAAACACCCCGTCAAAGGGACAAATTCTAGCCATCACCAAGTGCGCCATGCTTGCCTGACATACACAAGACCCGGCCCGCTCTCAAGAGGAACAAGATTCAACGAAGACGGCTCCACCAGGGCAGGCGCAGGCGGTTCAGGAAAGGTGCCACCAGCAAGAACAGCAGCAGGCCGCGAAGTCATCGCACGGCACGCATTCACATCACGATCAAGAGCATTACCAGCACTGTCAAAACAAGAACAACGGTTCTTTGAAGCAACGCAACCAGCAAACACAGGTGCGGAACCAACCGAAGAACTCGCAGCCGACAAAGGAGCCGAAGCAACAGCCGCCGGAGCACGCGGCGCAGAATCCATGACAGGCTTCGCCTTTGTGTCGGCCTTCACCCGAGCCTCAGCAGCGGGTTTACCGCCCGCAGCACGCTCAGACAACCGAGCGTATACAGAAGGGCCGAGGTAGGACAGAGCCAAAAAACCCGCCAACAAGAACCAAAGAACCGCAGGCATGGAGCGCGGCTGCTTTGTATGCACTTCGGCACTTTTGTACAGCTTGAATACCTTGCGGTCATAACGCCATGGAACTTTCCTCATGGCATTTGAATAAAGCAGGTTTCGGCTTACGTGATCCCACTCATAAACCATCGCCATCTTGAAATTGCCTACGCGCCGCACATGAAGATGGCGACCAGCAAGAGAATGAATGTTTCTTTCAACGAGCGCCACATTCTGTGTGACCAGAATGAAATCAACGCCCATATGCCGATGCGTTTCCAACGCCTCAATATCTGGTGGAACCCTAGAACCATTCGCACGCGGCTTCCAAAAACGCTGCACTTCATCAAATACTATGAGAGCACCAGGTTTTGCCCACTTGTACCAATCCTGCAACCCCTGATTATCACCGCCATTAATCAGTTCATGGTCAACACACAGGCCAGGAATGTTTGTATAGACGGTTCGCGGCGCAACGATTTTCTCGCCAACATCATTCTCATATTCAATTGTAGTACCAATAACCGGCAGCAGTAACTTTTCAACGGTATAAAGGGTTTTGCCCGCTCCAGGCGTTCCCGTGATTATAGTAATCATCCCGGGTTCTTTCCCAGAATCTGAGTAGCGCTTTGAATTTGCCAGAGCATGATTTTAGTGGTTATTGCACCTAATATGATACCCAAGCCAACGCCACCACCCCCCAACAGAAACAGATTCAAAACATCAACCGGCAAAGAACCCACGTTCGATTGAATCATGGTTTTGACTTGCCCAACGGCAACCTCAAAACCCGTAATCGTGACGACAGAAAAGCCGAGGGATGTCAAAATTCTAGCCAAAAGCGGCTGCATCATCCCTAAAAGCCATGTTCCTATTTTCATTTTCTCAATCCCATCAATATTAATAATGCTCACTGACGTGTCGGGCGCGACTTGCTGCCCATGTTTGCCCCTCGCGCCCGCCCGCCAGTGTCAGACCTTGCCAGGAGCAATAATAAATAACGCCGCCATGGACGCCAATATCAAAATCACTGGCCGGACATACGAAACGACATATGAACACGTCGCTTGATAATCCCACACCTTCATGCTTTGACCGTGAACCGTTGAATAAAGATCAGCAGGGCATGAGCCACTGCCAAAAGTATCCTCAATCGAATAACTCACGTCGAATGTTGATTTTGGAATCTCACCGTCCGGCTCATCAAGATCAGCACAAGCCAAGCTATCAGGGTATTTTTCGCACTCGCTTTCCTCAGTCTTGGCATCATCCTCAGTTTCCGATTCCTCAACCGTGGTTTCAGTGTCGCCAGTCACATTATTCGTTATAACGGTATTTGTTATATTGGTGGTGTTGTAATTTACTTCATTATTGTTATATGTCACGTTATACGCAGCTTCGCTAGTAACTGTTTTAGTAGCTGGTTGCGTCGCCGAAGTAGTACCAGGAGCAACTTCAGTAGTAGTACCCGGATGGACTTTAACTTGCGTACTTGTCTGGATTTTTTGACCAGGAACAGCCGCCGGGCCAGTAACCGATGGAGTAGGCACCGAACCGCCGAAAGGGTCAACACCAGTCTTTTGGACGGCCTGCACAACCAGCTCAGGATAAATCGCCGGGGCCTCAGGCTTGTCCATGTATTCGGCGATGTCGTCCAGACTCGCGGGCAGTGTCTGGTTAACGACGACGCTTGCACTGTAGTTAACAAGATAGCCCGTGCCACCGCACAGCCAGGAGCCACCACCCCAGTAACTCACATTGCCGTTGAAATTGCCACCGCTAAGACTCACGCGATACTGACACGCCTGAACGGCAGTGCAAAAATTCTTACCATTCGTGTAATAGCCACCAGTGCAACTGGCATCGCGCGTGATATTGCCATCATCGTCAACGAAGAGGCCACCGTCAGTAAGCCAATCCTTGATCAATGGGGCAGCAAGCATCAAGCCTGCGATAAAAGGTGAACCAGCTGCAGCGCCGAGCACGGTTCCAAGACCCCTGATAAACGAAGTACGAGTAATCGGGACAGAAGCCACGGCGGCAACCGACTTGCCGGTATTTCCGAGAGGAACAGAGACATTACCCGCCGCCGTCAAACCCGTTCCCGATTGCGTCAATCCGAAATTACCGAGCGCCGGAGTCCCAAGACCACTGCTCGAAGTAACAAGCGCCTGTCCGCCTGAACCAAATGTCACAGTGGTCGAATTGCCGACCACTTTGCCCATGAAGGAATCAAAACGTTTGTCCACCGCCCCGGCTACTTGAACGCCACCCACAAGAGCAAGCAGGAGAGCAGCGCGAATTGCAGTTCTATTGATGAAGGCATAGCTTTTCATTTTGTTTAGTCGTTATGGGGGATGCTGAACAAATCGCCCAGCTTGCGCATACAGAATATGACGATAGCTACAACAAGAAAAAGGCCCCACAAGGAGGCCATATCCTGAATCCGTTCGTCATCAGGCGGGGCAGGTTCCACCAGCACCGTTATCACAGTGCCGTTTTCAGTGGTTACCGTGGTTCCGGTGCTGGTGGATTCAGCCATGATTAAATCCAGCCGAAGCGCTGGCCCAGCTTGCGCAAGCCCCAGATAGCGATACCGGCGGCGATGATCAGGCCAAGTGCCTCAAGGGAATCATCCTTGTATTCGGAGATCGTGGTAGCAACCGAAGCCGGCAGTTCCGCATGAGCGTTCATAACCGAGGCCAGGGCCAGCGCGGGTACTGCGGCGATTTTGCTGATTTTCGTCATCATATTGATTTCCTTTGGTTAGATGCTTCGCGAAATTGCGAGTTTGCATCCAAAAGCCCGGTAGCTCAGGCTTTTAGGGCACACTCATAATACCTGCTTTCTCGCTTTCAATCTCCGCTCCCAATAATTTACACGGTTCCAACTTTGCCATTTATCCAGGCCTTTAGAAAGGCTATCGTGAGTATGATTTTCGTACCAGTTCGGCAGACCAGCCGCACGAGAACGACTACGACCCAAAGCCCTTGCGCGGGATTGATGAATATTGATATGACGATTATATTTCCAATCGCCATAGCCCTTTTTTGCGCCACCATATGCACGCTGCGAAACCATCACTACAAAATTCCAACGACGATCAGCCGCAGTCATTCGATAGCCATTCTTGCGCATACTCCGACGGGTTTCATTGTTTTTCTTGCGCAGATCATCGCCAAAGCGCCGCATCGCAGCACCGAAGCCCGAGTTTGCCCGAACCCGAAGCTTCTCATACTCCGAATGGGGCATGATGAAACGATCACCCCAACGGACACCATTATGGTCTTTATTGCCGCCGTGATTCGCAAACCACCAGCGCTTATGCGCTTCACTCTTAAATGCCATATCGTTCCCGGCAACGTTTTTCAATAATCGACAGGCTTATGCAGAGCCATCAGATCGACAACATACACCCGATGGAAGCCATCCAAATGGTCTTCAATCAATTGGGCGCATGTTTCGATATCCTCGACGGCCACCGCATCACGAAGCAACATCACCCATTCCGGCTGTCCGTCCGCAAGCCCCGGAGAAAGGAATGCGCCAGTAAAGGCAGATTGGATAACATAGCGGGACATTACTAAGCAGCCTTTTGAGCCTTGGCCTGCTCAATGGGTTTAATCTCAACCATCACCATTTTGGTGCCCTCGCCAGACGTAGCCATTTCAAAAACGGCCATGGCCTTAATCGGCAGGGAATTGCCCAGGTGCGCCCACTTGTCGAACTCGGTAGCATTTCCGCACTTAAAAGGACGGGTAGCCTTGCCGATGCTGGGGCCGCTGCTACTTTCGGCAATGTCCACTTCGCAATGGAAGGTGGTGCTGTCATAAGGACGAGAACCCTCAGCGGTCTCCATGACACCCTTGGACGCCTTGATGCCGTGGACGATGACTTCACTATTGAATCGCATGACTTTCCTCTTTCGGCCTAGTTAAAGGGCTTCGCAGGCACGGCCAGCGCTTGCACCCCTGATTACTCGCATATGGGCCTTCCCATATGCCGAGCGGATTTCACTCATCGAGAATTTTTGAAGACGGGCAGGAAGCTTTTGATTGGCTACCAGTTCGCAAAATTGCTCCTCATCGCAGAACTGGAATGCCAAGGCGAAGGATGCGGCTGCCGTGTTTTTGAGAAAACGCAGGTTCCGGGTTACTTCAGCTTCAATAGTCTGCTGCGCTAGCTTTTCCTCGACCTTGATTGGCCGAGGAATGGCCTGTTTTTCGGGCTCTGCTTCACGCAAAATCGAGGCATGCCAATCGCTGGCACCGGCGAAAAAATCAGCAGGGCGGCGGAGAATGTCGCTTTCAATCACCCGCAGCTTATTTCCGTAGCGCAACTCTGCACGAATCCAGCCAGTAGCGTCCTGCTCGCCAAATAGCTGATGGCCCTTTTCGTAAACATTGGTTTGCTTGCCTGCTGCGCGACTTCCGATATAGAAGCTACGGCCCTTGCCCTCTTTGTCGCCGTCATTCCAGTCGCCCACCATGTTGCACTTTGGGCGCATGCCACGGTTATCCATCAAACCGTTTTCGTAATCAGCCTTGATGCGACGCATGCCGCCGTTAATGCCGTCGAAGAAATCAAGGGCCAGATCGGCGCGGGTGATCGTGCCGTTCACGTCGTCAACAAGGTTCGCCATGTGATCGCGCCAGCCCTTTTGCGCGAAGGTGCAAGCCGTGCCGTAAAGATTGACGTGCATGGTTTCGTTCAAAGCAGATTCGCGGGGGCTTTCGCCGCTGGCCAGGAAGCCGACCCAACCTACTTCATACCCAGCGCGCTCGATGCTCCAGCGGTAGCGGTAAAAATCGTGCCCCTTGCGCATTTCAGGGGCTACCGTGAAGCCATCGCCGAGGACTTCGCAAACGCGCTCTGCCAGTTCCTGCGCTTGCGCGGCAGGGCTGAATTCGGCGTCAGGCAGTTTCTGAAGAACTCGGGCCATCGCCGCCAAGCGCCTTGCGCGCTGATCCGCCTCATGCTCGCTTATCAGGTCGAATTCGCTGGCCGTGGCAGGGCCGGGAAACAGCACGTCCACCGTGGGCATTGGAGCGCGGCGCAGAAGGCAGGAGAAGCGAAGCCAATCCACATGCACGGCAGCGCCGGTTTCCAGGCGTTCGGCCATCAAGCGGGCCTTGACTTCATCGCCGTCGAGCACCAGGGCGCAGGTTTTCTCAAGGCGTTTCAGGGCTGATCGGGCGGGGCGGGTCATCTTTTCTCCAGGCCGGACGGCAGGGCTTTTTTCGCTACGGGCAGCAGGCCTTTTTCACTCCTCTCCCCGTGATTACCAGGGGGGGGCATTTGTCTTGCCGCGCCGCCGCCCTCGCCCATGCCGCCCACTCGTTCCTCACGGGCGGCGGGCTTCAATCCGGCGGGCGCGGCCCTCTTTGGGCTTGCGCTCAAGGCGGCAGCGATTTCCAGCCATTCGGCCGCGCTCCTTGAGCGGGGGAGCGGGGCCAGTTCCAGCGCCGCTACGCCTACGGCGGGCCGTCTTTCAGGGCGCGAGGTGAGGACAGCAATGGCGCGGGGGGCGGGGGCCGCGTCAGGCACCTGCCGGGGCGCTGATGGCAGGATGCCGGGCGCGGACGCAGGGAGCGCCGGCATGGTGGCACCGGGCGCGCTGGTGGCGTCGGCTCGCCTTGCGCGGGGTACGTTGCGCGAGAACGCGTTTACATGGGCTTCGCCCATACCCAACAGCCGGGCAGCGGCAAGCGACGGGAGCCAAGACAGGATATGTCTCATGGCAGCAGCCCCTGCATGCTCTCCAGGCGCAGCACGTGCAGGCGGGCACGGTCGGCCTGATTGCCGCTGCGCAGGTATGCAGAAACGACTTGCGCGCAGCGCTTGTAGTCGTCAGCGGCGCGGGCGCTGCCGTTGCGGATGCGATCAGGGACGGGCGCTGCAATGGCGCGACGGGCGCGGTATTGCAGTTCACGTTTTTCTTCGGGGCTCATTGCAGCACCCCATCACGGCGTGCGCCGTATAGGCCGACCTGCTTCCAATTTCGGTTCGTCAGGGCGAACCGAACCAAGGACTGCATCAGCTCATTTTTGCTGCAATCCAGTTCAGCAGCGATTTCATTAAGCGTTGCCACGATGGCAGGCTTGTCGGTGAAGTCGATGCGGGACTTATTGGCGCGATAAGCGGCCTTGCGGGCGGCGGCTTTGGCATGAACTCGCTTTCGGCCAGAAGCCGCGCCCACCGCCCCCGAAACCTGCCGGTTTGATGACGCGCCATCAATGGCGGGGGCGCAGCAATCAAAATATTCGCAGGCCATGATTAGCACCCGCCCGCAACAATAATTTTGACCGCGCAGGCATCCAAGAAGCCCTTGCTATCACGAGGCACCGCCTCAGCACTAACCATCACCACGCCCATGCGTGCCGCGAGCTTGTGAAGACGCTCGGCACGCCAGATGCCCGGGCGATGGAACGCCACAATGCGATTCGCAAGCCGAGACAGCCGCAAATACTCAGCAACATCACCAGCGGTCAATGCAGCATCGGCCTGCCCAAAAGATAGGAACGGGCCGACAATCTCGGCCACGCAAAAGGTTGTATAGCGGGCCATATCAGCACCCCTCGCCAACGGGGAGCCAGCCGAGATTGAAACCCTGAGCAGGGCGACAAAGCGCCTCGCGGATGACAACTTGACCCGAGATGAAGTCACGGGAGCAGGCCCGAGCATCCCTCAAAGAACGGAAGCTGTAGCTAAACCGAGCGCCGGTATTGGGAAAAAACACGTCGACAAACCAGCGCTTGACGAGCTCAGGCGGCGTAGGAAGCGGGATGCACCCCTCGCCGCCTACCACGTTAGCGACAACGGTTGAACCCGAGCGGGGTTCTATAGCGGGAGGAGTGCAAAGGGTTGCCGCTTGCTGCATACCTACCGTGCCCGGTACGGCCTGATGGCGCGTGTTGTCCGCTATAGCGGCGAGTGCGAAGGCGGCGAAGGAGATTTGAGTGGCTGACATGGGTCGCTCCATGGATAATGAGTTATCAAACTGACCACGTAATCAGATTGACAACAGCATCTTACAGGAACGTACTCAATATGACAACAAATGAAGGATTGATTTTTTTAATCAATGAAGCAGAGTCAGTAGCTGGCGGCGTTCGACCCCTAGCGAGACTGCTAGAGGTGAACCCATCGAACCTGTTAGCCATGAAAAAAGGAGAAAGGCCCGCGAATTGGCGTATTCGGGGCAAGCTGCGCGCCGTACTGGGTGAAGACCCCGCGCATGCGTTCATGGCCGCGATGGCCGAGGACCTGGAACAGTCCGAGAACGATGACGAAAAAAAAGCTGCGGATGGCTTTAAAACCATGCTCGCAGCTTTTGCCAACGATGATTGGCGGAAACGAAGGGATTCGAACCCTTGATGAGGCTCTACACCCCATACTCCCTTAGCAGGGGAGCACCTTCGGCCACTCGGTCACGTTTCCTGAAGACTTCCATTATGCCTCAATTCGGGGCGCATTCGGGTCAAGCGGCTTCCTGGTCCAGCTCGAAAGCCTTGTGCAGGGCGCGCACGGCCAGTTCCACGTACTTCTCGTCGATGACGACCGAGGTCTTGATCTCGGACGTGGAGATCATCTGGATGTTGATGCCTTCCTCGCTCAAGGTGCGGAACATCTTGCTGGCCACGCCCACGTGGCTGCGCATGCCGATGCCGACGATGCTGACCTTGGCGATCTTGGTGTCGCCCACCACTTCCTGCGCGCCCAGCGCGGGGACGACCTTTTCCTTGAGCAGGTCCACGGTGCGCGCGTAGTCGTTGCGGTGAACGGTGAAGCTGAAGTCGGTCTTGCCGTCCTTGCTCAGGTTCTGGATGATCACGTCCACCTCGATGTTGGCGTCGGCCACGGCGCCCAGGATCTGGTAGGCGATGCCGGGCTTGTCGGGCACGCCCAGCACGGAGATCTTGGCTTCGTCGCGGTTGAAAGCGATGCCGGATACGACGGCTTGTTCCATTTTTTCGTCTTCCTCAAAAGTGATCAGCGTGCCGGATTTGGCCTCTTCGTTGATGTCGATGTCCCAGGGCGTGAAGCTCGACAGCACCCGCATGGGCACGCGGTACTTGCCTGCGAACTCCACCGAGCGGATCTGCAGCACCTTGCTGCCCAGGCTGGCCATTTCCAGCATTTCTTCGAAGCTCACGGTCTGCAGGCGGCGCGCCTCGGGCACCACGCGGGGGTCGGTGGTATAGACGCCGTCCACGTCGGTGTAGATCAGGCATTCGTCGGCCTTCATGGCCGCCGCCACGGCGACGGCCGAGGTGTCGGAGCCGCCGCGGCCCAGCGTGGTGATGTGGCCGTGCTCGTCGATGCCCTGGAAACCCGTCACGATGACCACCTTGCCCTGCGCCAGGTCGGCGCGCACGCGCTGGTCGTCGATGGATTCGATGCGGGCCTTGGTGTAGCTGCTGTCGGTGCGGATGGGCACCTGCCAGCCCGCGTAGCTGACGGATTCCATGCCTTCGGATTGCAGCGCGATCGCCAGCAGCGCGGACGACGCCTGCTCGCCCGTGGCGGCCAGCATGTCCAGTTCGCGGTGGTAGGCCGCCGTGGCGCGGGGGGGGGCCAGGTCCTTGGCGAGCGCGAGCAGGCGGTTGGTTTCGCCGCTCATGGCGCTGGGGACGACCACCATCTGGTGCCCGGCCCGCGCCCATTTGGCCACGCGCTTGGCGACGTTGCGGATGCGCTCCGTGGAGCCCATGGAAGTGCCGCCGTATTTGTGAACGATCAGTGCCATTGAAGTTTCAGGTAATGATGGGCAAAACCTATGGATTGTACCAATCGAGGGTTTGCCCGGATCGCACCACGAAGCCCCGCCCCACCTTGATGTGGATGCGGTGGCCGCGCGTGGTGCAGGCCGCTATCTGGTCCAGCAGCTCGGCCAGTTGCGCGGTCGTGGGCGTGGTCTGGTGCCGCGTGCGCAGCCAGTGGCGCAGCAGGTTGGCCTGCCGGGGGCGGCCCAGGCGTTGCAGCGGTGCGATCTGCAGCGGGATGCCGGTGGCCTGGGCGTCGGCCTGCGCCAGTTCGTCCAGCAGCTCGGCAGCCTGCGCCGCATGCGCTGCCGACCGGGCGAAGGTGTCCCGAAAGGCGGGGAAGGCCGCTTCCAGCGCGGGCAGCAGCCGGGCGCGGATGCGGTTGCGGGTGTAGCGCTCGTCGGCGTTGGTCGGGTCTTCGACCCAGCCCTGTCCCTGGGCGCGCAGCCAGGCACGCACCTCGGCGCCCGGCACGCGCAGCAGGGGGCGGTGCCAGACGATGCCCGCGCGCTCCCAGCGCAGGGGCATGGCGGCGAGCCCGGCCACACCCGCGCCGCGTGACAAGGCCAGCAGCAGCGTTTCGACCTGGTCGTCCGCGTGCTGCGCCAATGCTATGGATTGGATAGCTGTCGGCCCTTGACTGGCAAGCGCTACAGCCTCAAAAGCTTTGTATCTCGCCTGCCGTGCGGCGTCCTCGGGGCTCTGGCCCGGGGCATGGCGCGCATCCAGCCGTTGCACGGTCAGCGGCACGTTCAGGCCACGGCACAGGGCGATGCAGCGCTGCTCGAACCCATCCGCCGCCACCTGTAGGCCGTGGTGTACGTGGATGGCCTGCACCTGCCCGGGCCAGCGGCGCGCGCAGGCCAGCAGCAAGGCGGTGGAATCGGCCCCGCCGCTCAGGCCCACGGCCAGCGGCAACGCGGGCGCGAAGGCCCGCATCGCGGCGTCGAAGGACTGGGTCGTCATGGGCGGCGATTATCGCGGCGCCCGGCGCGGCAGGGTCAGCGGCTGTCGGCCTTGGTGTCGCTGAAACGGCCGTAGCTCTGCAGGCGCTCGTAGCGGCGCTCCAGCAGGTCCCTGGGCTTCAGGTCGGCCACCTGGCGGAAGGCGTCGCCCAGGGCGCGCTTCAAGAACGCAGCCATCTGCCTGGGGTCGCGGTGCGCGCCGCCCACGGGCTCGCTCACGATCTTGTCCACCAGACCCAGGGCCTTCAGGCGGTGGGCCGTGATGCCCAGGGCATCTGCCGCTTCTTGCGCCTTGTCGCCGGTCTTCCAGAGGATGGATGCGCAGCCCTCGGGGCTGATGACGGAGTAGATGGCGTACTGCAGCATGACCACCTGGTCGGCCACGCTGATGGCCAGCGCGCCGCCGGAGCCGCCCTCGCCGATGATGGTGGTGATGATGGGCACTTCGAGCTGCGCCATCTCGAAGATGTTGCGGCCAATGGCCTCGGACTGGCCGCGCTCCTCGGCGTCGATGCCGGGGTAGGCGCCGGGTGTATCGACAAAGGTGAACACGGGCAGCTTGAACTTCTCGGCCGTCTTCATCAGGCGCAGGGCCTTGCGGTAGCCCTCGGGCTTGCTCATGCCGAAGTTGCGCAGGGCGCGCTCCTTGGTGTCGCGGCCCTTCTGGTGGCCGATGACCATGCAGGCATGGCCGTTGAAGCGGGCCAGGCCGCCGACGATGGACTGGTCGTCCGCGTAGTGGCGGTCGCCGTGCAGTTCGACGAAGTCGGTGAAGATGTCGCGCACGTAGTCGAGCGTGTAGGGGCGCTCGGGGTGGCGGGCGATCTTGGTGATCTGCCAGGGCGTCAGCTCGCTGTAGATGTCCTTGGTGAGCTGCTGGCTTTTTTTACTGAGCTGGTCGATCTCTTCCGAGATGTCCACCGCGCTCTCGGTCTGCACGTAGCGCAGTTCTTCGATTTTGGATTCCAGCTCCGCAATGGGCTGCTCGAAGTCCAGGAAGGTCTTTTTCGCCATTTCTTGTATTCCTCTCAATACGCCACTGGGAGCGGGTCGAGTGACCGCCAAATATACCAAGTCGCCACGCTGCACCAGGGTTTCCACGCCTCGGCCACCTCGCGGGCGTCGCTGCGGCTCACGGGGTCGCCCGAGAAGTAGTTGCGGCTGATGCCGTTGAGCAGCCCCACGTCATCGAGCGGCAGCACGTTGGGCCGCATCAGGTGGAAGATGAGGAACATCTCCGCCGTCCAGCGCCCGATGCCGCGTATCGCCACCAGTTCGGTGATGATGGCCTCGTCGTCCATGGCCGCCCAGTCCTTGACGTGCAGCTTGCCGCTCTCAAAGTGCATGGCCAGGTCCACCAGATAGTCCACCTTGCGGGCCGACAACCCGGCGGCGCGCATGTCGTCCACCTTGAGCTTGAGCACGCTGGCGGGCTTCATGCTGCGCGGCAGTTGCTCGAAGCGCCCCCACACCGCCTGCGCGGCCTTGACCGAAATCTGCTGGCCGACGATGGAGCGCGCCAGTGTGACGAAGGCATCGCCGCGCGTCTGCAGGGCCGCGCCCTCGAACTGCGGGATCAGGCGCTTCATCACCCGGTCCTTCTTCATGAGGTGCTTGCAGGCTTCGGGCCAGTAGTCGGGCGCGGCAAGCTCGTTTACTATGTTTTTAGTAGCTGCCACTGCCCATCCCATAAGCACTAGAGGCCAATTTGACCATTATTCTTTTCATTGCGCGGCTTCCCAGGTGGTGCCCGTGGGCGAGTCCTTGAGGACGATGCCCTGCTCCAGCAGCGCCTGGCGGATGCGGTCGGCTTCGGCGAAGTTCTTCGCGGCCTTGGCGGCGGCGCGGGCGGCGATCTGCGCCTCGATCTGCGCGGCATCGACGCCGGCGCCTGCTTGCAGGAAGGCCGCCGGGTCGCCTTGCAGCACGCCCAGGCAGCCGCCCAGCGCGACCAGCAGCCCGGCCAGTTCAGCCGAGCGGGTCTTGTTAACCTCGCCCGCCAGGTCGAACAGCACGGCCACGGCCTCGGGCGTGCCGAAGTCCTCGTCCATGGCGGCCTTGAAGCGGGCGGCGTAGGGATTGCTCCAGTCGATGGCGACCTGCGCCGGTGCGACGAGGCTCAGCGCGGTGTACAGGCGCTTGAGGGCCTGGCGCGCATCATCCAGATGCGCATCGCTGTAGTTGAGCGCGCTGCGGTAGTGGGCGCGCACGATGAAGAAACGCACCGTCTCCGCGTCGTACCTGGCCAGCACGTCGCGGATGGTGAAGAAGTTGCCCAGGCTCTTGGACATCTTCTCGTTGTCCACGCGCACGAAGCCGTTGTGCATCCAGAACTTCGCCAGGGGCTTGCCGGTGGCGCCTTCGCTCTGGGCGATCTCGTTCTCGTGGTGGGGGAACTGCAGGTCGGCGCCGCCGCCGTGGATGTCGAAGGTCTCGCCCAGCGTGGCGCAGCTCATGGCCGAGCATTCGATGTGCCAGCCGGGGCGGCCGGGGCCGAAGGGGCTGTCCCACTTGGCGTCCTGCGGCTCCTCGGGCTTGGCGGATTTCCAGAGCACGAAATCGAGCGGGTCGTCCTTGCCTTCCAGCACGGCCACGCGCTCGCCCGCGCGCAGTTCGTCCAGCGACTTGCCCGAGAGCTTGCCGTAGCCCGCAAACTTGCGCACCGCGTAGTTCATGTCGCCGCTGCTGCCCTGGTAGGCCAGGCCCTTGTCTTGCAAAGTGCCGATGAGCGACAGCATCTGCGGCACGTATTCGGTGGCGCGCGGCTCGACGGTGGGCGGCTCGATGCCCAGCAGGGCGATGTCGTGGTGCATGGCCGCCGTCATCTCGTCGGTGAGCTGGCGGATGGTGATGCCGCGCTGCACGGCGCGCTGGATGATCTTGTCGTCGATGTCGGTGATGTTGCGCACGTAGGTGACGCGGTACCCGCTGCTTTTGAGCCAGCGCTGCACCACGTCGAAGGCCATCATCATGCGGGCGTGGCCGATGTGGCACAGGTCGTAGATGGTCATGCCGCACACGTACATGCGCACGTGGCCGGGTTCGAGCGGGGAAAAGTCTTCCAATGCACGCGAAAGCGTGTTGTAGATGCGCAGGCTCATGGGATCTTGGTAACGGGGACTCGAAGGGGGCAAAAAAGAGGCCCCTGTGCGGGGCGCCCGGCGACATCATCACCCGCGGCAACAGCGTACCGTCATGACAACCCCCTCAGCTACAATCCGCCGCAGTATAAGCCCCCTCCGGCGCACTCCCGCCACCGCTGCAATGCCCATGAAACCTGATCGCCGCACGCTCCCACGACTTCTGCGCCTGGCGGCGCTGGCCGCGCTCCTGGGCGCGGGCGCGGTGCAGGCCGACGACTACGCCGAGATCACCCAGCTGCTGCGCAGCGGCAAGCCCGCCGAAGCGCTGACCAAGGCGGAGCAGCGCCTGGCCGCCGCGCCGCGCGACCCGCAACTGCGCTTTCTGCGCGGCGTGGCGCAGGCCGATTCAGGCAAAACCGCCGAGGCCATCGCCACCTTTACCAAGCTGACCGAGGAATACCCCGAGCTGCCCGAGCCCTACAACAACCTGGCCGTGCTGTACGCGGGCCAGAACCAGCTCGACAAGGCCCGTACCGCGCTGGAGATGGCCATCCGCACCAACCCCAGCTATGCCACGGCGCACGAGAACCTGGGCGACATCTACGCCAAGCTGGCCAGCCAGGCCTACAGCAAGGCGCTGCAGCTCGACGCGGCCAGCGCCAATTCGGTCAAGCCCAAGCTGGCACTGATCCGCGAGCTGTTCTCGGCCGATGCCACGGGCAAGGCGGGCCGCCAGGCGGCCAAGGCGCCTGCAGCCGCCCCGGTCGCGCCTGCCACGCCTGCCGTGGCATCCCCCGCTCCGGCACCCGTTGCGGCCCCTGCCCCGGCTGCGGCCCCCGCCCCTGGTGTGGCCGCGGCGCCTGCACCCGCCCCGGCGCCTGCCCCGGCAGCAGCCGACGACGCCGCCATCCAGGCCGTCACCTCCGCCGTGCAGGCCTGGGCCGCCGCGTGGGCCGCCAAGGATATGACTGCCTACCTGGGCGCCTACGACAAGTCCTTCGTCCCGCCGGGCCGCCAGAGCCGCGCCGCATGGGAGAAGGAGCGCGAAGCGCGCATCGTCGGCAAGTCGAAGATCAGCGTGCAGCTGTCCGACCTCAGCGTCTCCGTCAGCGGCGGCAAGGCCACGGTGCGCTTTCGCCAGGCGTACAGCGCCGACAGCCTGAACGTCGCCAGCCGCAAGACGCTGGAGCTGGTCCACAACAGCAACGGCCGCTGGGCCATCGTGCGCGAATCCACGGGCGGTTGAGCGTGAGATTTGGTGCGGCGCCCGCGCCCGCCGCGCGGGCGTTTGTCATTGGCCTGCTGGTGGGCTCCCTGTTAGCCCCTGCCCAGGCCCGAAACCCCCAGCCGCGCCGCGCGGCGCCACCCGCCGAACTGCGCGACGGCCAGGCCGAAAAGCGCCTGCTGGCCATCTACCAGTTGATCGCCGAAGCCCGCCACCGCGAGGCGCTGGCGCAGGCCGAGGCCCTGGCGCGCGACTACCCCCACTTCCAGCTCGCGCAGTTGGCCGTGGGCGACCTGCTGATGGCGCGCACGCGACCCATCCGCCGCCTGGGCGACGTACCCCAACCCGATTCGGCGCACAGCCTGCAGGTCGCCGCCACGCTGGACGAGTTGCGCAACGAGTCGCGCCAGCGCGTGGACGCCCAGCGCGCCCGCCCGCCCGCGCAGAGCATTCCCGCGCAGTTCCTGGAGCTGTCGCCGCGCTCGCGCCATGCCATCGCGGTGGACGCCTCGCGCTCGCGCCTGTACCTGTTCGAGAACGCGGACGGCAAGGGCCTGCAGCTCGTTGCCGACTACTACGCCTCGGTGGGCAAGCTGGGCATCGAAAAGAGCACGGAAGGCGACCAGCGCACCCCCCTGGGCGTGTACTTCATCACCAGCCGGCTGGCGGCGTCCACGCTCAAGGACTTCTACGGCGCAGGCGCCCTGCCCATCAACTACCCCAACCCGCTGGACCAGCGCCGGGGCAAGACGGGCGGCGGCATCTGGCTGCACGGCTCGCCGCCCGGCCAGTACGCCCGCGCGCCGCTGGCCACCGACGGCTGCCTGGTGCTGGCCAACCCCGACCTGGAGCGCATCCTGCGCACGGTGGAGCCCCGCTCCACCCCCGTGGTCATCGCGCGCCAGCTCCAGTGGGTGGCGCCCCACAGCGTGAGCGCCGAGCGCAAGTCGTTCGACGCGGTGCTCAACGCCTGGCGCAGCGCCAAGTCGCAGGGCGACATGCAGCGGCTGCTGGGCTTTTACGCGAGCGACTTCCAGGGCCAGCGCCAAAAGCCGCTGGACGAGTGGGCCAAGGTGCTGCAGGCCGAGGCCCAAGCGCTCCAGGGCCGGGAACTCCAGCTCAAGGACAAGTCCTACCTGCGCTGGACGGACTCCGCCGACACCATGGTGGTAACGTTCGGCGAAGTCGCCAAAGGCGCCCGCACCGGCCCTGTCAAGCGCCAGTACTGGTCGCGGCGGGGCCAGCAATGGCAGATATTTTTCGAAGGAGTGATTGGATGATTTCAAGAAGAAATACGGCTCTAGCGCTTACTGGTATTGCACTTGCAGCTATGTTTTCAGTAGCAAACGCACAAGATGCAGCGCCCAGGGTCAAGCTGGCCACCAGCCTGGGCGACATCGTGGTGCAGCTCGATGCGGCCAAGGCGCCCAAGACGGTCGAGAACTTCCTGGCCTACGTGAAGGACAAGCACTACGACGGCACCATCTTCCACCGCGTGATCGACGGCTTCATGATCCAGGGCGGCGGCTTTACCGCCGACATGGTGCAAAAACCCACCCGGTCGCCCATCCCGCTGGAGGCGAACAACGGCCTCAAGAACGACACCTACACCATCGCCATGGCGCGCACGGGCAACCCCCACTCGGCCACGTCGCAGTTCTTCATCAACGTGAAGGACAACGCCATGCTCAACGCCCCCAACCCCGACGGCTATGGCTACGCCGTGTTCGGCAAGGTGGTGCAGGGCACCGAGGTGGTGGACAAGATCAAGGCCGTGGCCACCGGCAACAAGGGCCCCCACCAGAACGTGCCCACCACCCCCGTCACCATCAATTCCGCCACCCTGGTCAAGTAAAAGGACATATCCATGAGCAACCCCCAAGTCGAACTGCACATTGCCGACTACGGCGTCATCACGCTGGAGCTGGACGCCGAGAAAGCGCCCAAGTCCACCGCCAACTTCCTCGCCTACGTACACAAGGGCCACTACGACGGCACCATCTTCCACCGCGTGATCCCCGGCTTCATGATCCAGGGCGGCGGTTTCGAGCCGGGCATGCAGCAAAAGGGCACCGACGCGCCCATCGAGAACGAGGCCAACAACGGCCTGAAGAACGCCAACTACACCGTCGCCATGGCGCGCACCAGCGACCCGCATTCGGCCACCGCGCAGTTCTTCATCAACGTGGCGGACAATGGCTTTCTGAACCACACCGCGCCGTCGGCCCAGGGCTGGGGCTATGCCGTGTTCGGCAAGGTCGTCTCGGGCACCGACGTGGTGGACAAGATCAAGGGCGTGAAGACGGGCCGCAAGGGCTTCCACGACGACGTGCCCAAGGACGACGTGGTCATCACCAAGGCGGTCGCCCTTTAAACCGCCCGCACCGTGACCGCGACCGTGCCCCGCATCGAGGAGCTTGCCGCTCCCTCGCACTGGCGCACGGTCGATTTCATTTCGGACCTGCACCTGCAGGCCAGCGAGCCCGCCACCGTGGCCGCATGGCGGCGCTATCTGCAGACGACGGATGCCGACGCGCTGTTCATCCTGGGCGACCTGTTCGAGGTGTGGGTGGGCGACGATGCGATCCACTCCCCCGGCAGCTTCGAGGCGCAAGCCTGCGCCGACCTGCGCGCTGCGGCGCAGCGCCTGCCCGTGTACTTCATGCACGGCAACCGCGACTTCCTCGCGGGCGCGGCCTTCCTCGCGCACTGCGGCATCACGGGTCTGGCCGACCCCACGGTGCTCGCCTTCCACGGCCAGCGCTACCTGCTCTCCCACGGCGACCTGCTGTGCCTGGATGATGTGGACTACCAGCGCTTTCGCGTTCAGGCGCGCAGCGCCGAGTGGCAGCAGCGCTTTCTGTCCCAGCCCCTCTCCACCCGCCGCACGCAGGCGCGCGGCATCCGGCAGGAGAGCGAAGCGAAGAAACAGTCCGGCGCACCCTATGCCGACGTGGACGGCCCCGCCGCCGTGCAGTGGCTGCGCGCCGCGCAGGCCGCCACCCTGATCCACGGCCACACGCACCGCCCAGCGGAGCACGTACTGGCCCCCGGCCTGCGCCGCGTGGTCCTCAGCGATTGGGAGCCGGACGCATCCCCCCCGCGCGGCGACGTGCTGCGCCTGTCACCCCAGGGCTTGGAACGGCTCCCCGTCGCCACCATGTAGGCCCGATGGCCTTGCTGCACAAACTCTGGAACCGCGCCCGCGCCGCCGTGGCGCCGGTGCCCGACATCTCGGCCCCGCTGTGGCTCCAAACGCTGCAACGCCACCCCTTCCTCGCGGCGCTGCCGCTGCACGACCAGTCCAAGCTGCGGGCACTCGCCGCCCTCTTTCTGCACAGCAAGCAGTTCCACGGCGTACACGGCCTGGTGGTGACAGATGCCATGGCGATCGACATCGCGGCGCAAGCCTGCCTGCCGCTGCTGCACCTGGACGGCGCAGCCCGCAAGGCGCTGGCGTGGTACGACGACTTCGTGACCATCGTGCTGCACCCCGCCGAGGCCGTGGCGCGCCGCCAGACGGTGGACCACGCGGGCGTGGTCCACGAGTACGACGAGGTGCTGCTGGGCGAGGCGATGGATCGCGGCCCGGTCATGCTGAGTTGGCGCCACGTGGCCAACGCGGCAGAGAACACCGCGCGCGGCCACAACGTGGTGATCCACGAGTTCGTACACAAGATGGACATGAAAAGCGGCGAGCCCAACGGCTGCCCGCCCCTGCCTGCGGGCTTCATGGGCGCGCGCACGGGCCGCGCCGCCCACGCGGCCTGGTGGGCAGCCTGGGAGCCTGCGTACGCCGACTTCCGCGAGGCGGTCATCAAGGCCGAGCGCTTCGGCGCCGAGCCGCCGTGGCTCGATGCCTACGGCGCCACCTCGCCGTCCGAATTCTTCGCCGTGGCGTGCGAGGCGTACTTCGTGAACCGCGCGCGCTTCGCGCAGGAATTTTCGGGGTTGGTGCCGGTGCTGGATGCGTTCTTCTTCAGAGCATGAAGAAGAATAATTCCTATTTGCACCGTAAAATGGTGTATCCATTTCATCCGCCCCGTCATGACCCCCACCGCCCTGCGCCGCTGGTCGTGGACCCACAAGTGGTCCAGTCTGGTGTGTACCGTCTTCATGCTGTTGCTGTGCCTGACCGGCCTGCCCCTGATCTTCCACCACGAAATCGGCCACCTGCTGGGCACCGAGGTCGAGGCCCCGGCCATGCCGGCAGACACGCCGCGCGCCAGCCTCGACAAGGTGCTGGCCACCGCGCAGGCCCTGCACCCGGACCGCGTGGTGCAGTACGCATCGCACGACGAGGACGACGACAACCTGTGGTTCGTCACGCTCACGCCCACACCCGCGCCCACCGACGACTTCAGGTCCGTCGCCGTGGACGCGCGCACGGCCGGGGTGCTGGCCCAGCCGCGCTTCGACGAAGGCTTCATGTACGTGATGTTCAAGCTGCACGTGGACCTGTTCGCGGGCCTGCCGGGCAAGCTGTTCCTGGGCCTCATGGGCCTGCTGCTGCTCGTGGCCATCGTCACGGGCGTGGTGCTGTACGCGCCCTTCATGCGCAAGCTGGCGTTCGGCGAGGTGCGGCACGGTCGCTCCACGCGCGTGAAGTGGCTCGACCTGCACAACCTGCTGGGCATCGTCACCCTGGTATGGGCCTTCGTTGTGGGCGGCACCGGCATGATCAATACCTGGGCCGATCTGCTCATCAAATACTGGCAGTATGACCAGCTCTCGACCCTGCTCAAGCCCTACGAAGGCCAGCCCATCGTGCCGGTGGCCGAGCGCGCACCGGTGCAGCAGTCGCTGGAGGCCGCGCAGGCGCAAGCGCCGGGCATGAAGCTGTCGTTCATCGCCTTCCCGGGCACGGCCTTCTCCAGCCCGCACCACCACACTTTCTTCCTGCGCGGCGACGAGCCGCTGACATCGCGCCTGCTGCAGCCGGTGCTGGTGGATGCGCGCACGGCCAAGGTGACCGCTTCGCCCCAACTGCCGTGGTACCTGACGGCACTGCTCGTGTCGCAGCCCCTGCACTTTGGCGACTACGGCGGCATGCCCATGAAGATCCTGTGGGCGCTGCTCGACATCGCCACCATCGTGGTGTTGGGCAGCGGCCTGTACCTGTGGCTGCGCCGAGGCGCCTCGGTCGGCGCGTCCGTGCCGACACCGGCGACCGACAGGCTACCCGACGGCTTGCCGGTAGCAGGCGTAGCCGCCCGCACCGAAGGCGCAGCATGAGAACGTCGCAAAGCCCTTTTTGGGCCCTGTGGGGCTGGCCGATTGCCATGGGCGTGCTGACGGCCACCGGCCTGGTCACGGCGCTGGTCTCCGACGACTGGGGCGACTGGTGGTCCTGGGTGGGCCTGGGGCTGCCGGTGGCCGTGATGACCTGGTACGCATGGCCACGCAGCACACCGGGCGCGGGGCCGGATACGCGGACCTGATTTTTTAAGTCAAATTGGCCTCCAGCGCTTATGCAGCAAGCGCTTTCAGCTATCAAAAAGAGAGTGGCACCGCTGTACCCCTGAAGGCTTCAGCGGGCCTTTGCACCCCTGCGCCGGGCCAGCCACGCAATGATCTCGCCCATGATGCCGCGCCGGAAGGCCAGCACGCAGATCACGAAGATCAGGCCCGTGACCATGGTGACTGACTCGCCCAGCGTGTTGAACCAGTCGATGGTCGTGACCTTGGCCAGGAAAGTGCCCAGCTCGCCCAGCTTGTTCTCCATCAGCACGACCACGGCGGAGCCCACGAGGGGGCCGGAGAGCGTGCCCAGCCCGCCCACCAGCGTCATCAACACCACGTGGCCCGAGGCTGTCCAATGCACGTCGCTCAGCGTGGCAAAGCCCAGCACCAGCGTCTTGAGCGAGCCCGCCAGGCCCGCCAGCGCAGCGGACAGCACGAAGGCCAGCAGCTTGAACTTGTTGGTGTCGTAGCCCAGCGAGATCGCGCGCGGCTCGTTCTCCTTGATGCCCTTGAGCACCTGGCCGAACGGCGAGTGGATGGTGCGCACGATGAGCAGGAAGGCCCCCACGCAGATGGCGAGCACCACGTAGTACATCACCAGGTCGTCCCTCAGGTCGATCAGGCCGAACAGCTTGCCGCGCGGCACGCCTTGCAGGCCGTCCTCGCCGCCCGTGAACGGGGCCTGCAGGCACACGAAGTACAGCATCTGCGCCAGCGCCAGGGTGATCATGGTGGAGTAGATGCCCTGGCGGCGGATGGCGAAGAAGCCCACGATCAGCCCCAGCAGCGCGCCGCCCGCAGTGCCCAGCAGCAGGCCGACCTCGGGCGTGACCGCCCAGACCTTGAGCGCATGGCCCGTGAAGTAGGCCGCGCCGCCCAGGAAGGCCGCATGCCCGAACGAGAGCATGCCCGTGTAGCCCAGCAGCAGGTTGAAGGCCGAGGCGAACAGCGCGAAGCACATCAGCTTCATCACGAAGACGGGGTAGGCGCCCAGGACCGGCGCGACGACCAGGGCCAGCAGCAGCAGGCCGTATCCCACGGTGGCAGTGTTCTTGAAGTTCATGCGGGCGGCCCCTTATTTTTCTTTGCCGAACAGGCCGGCGGGGCGGATGAGGAGAACGATGACCATGATGACGAACACCACGGTGGACGATGCCTCGGGGTAGAACACCTTGGTGAAGCCTTCGATGACGCCCAGGCCCAGCCCCGTGAGGATGGAGCCCATGATGGAGCCCATGCCCCCGATCACCACCACGGCGAACACGACGATGATGAGGTTCTGCCCCATGAGCGGCGTGACCTGATAGACGGGCGCGGCCAGCACCCCGGCGAAGGCGGCCAGCGCCGCGCCGAAGGCATAGGTCAGCGTGATCATCACCGGCACGTTGACGCCAAAGGCTTCCACCAGGCGCGGGTTCTCGGTGCCTGCGCGCAGGTAGGCGCCGATCTTGGTCTTCTCGATCACGTACCAGGTGCCGATGCACACCACGACGGAGGCCGCCACCACCCAGGCGCGGTAATTGGGCAGGATCATGAAGCCCAGGTTGGTGGCGCCTTCGAGCAGTTCGGGCGTGTCGTAGCCCAGGCCCGAGACACCGTAGATGGAGCGGAACACGCCCTCGATGAGCAGCGTGAGCCCCAGCGTGAGCAGCAGGCCGTACAGGTGGTCGAGTTTGTAGATCCAGCGCAGCAGCAGCCGCTCGATCAGCACGCCGAACAGCCCCACGACCAGCGGCGCCAGCACCAGCATCAGCCAGTAGTTGATACCCAGGTAGGTCATGGCCATCCAGGTGATCAGGGCCCCCAGCATGAACAGCGCGCCGTGCGCGAAGTTGATGACGTTGAGCAGGCCGAAGATCACGGCCAGCCCCAGGCTGAGGATGGCGTAGAACGAACCGTTGACAAGCCCCAGGAGGAGCTGGCTCATCAGGCCCGGCAATGAGATACCGAAGAAGTCCATGGGAGACGATGGCGGCAGATGGAAAGGGATGCTGCAGGGCGCAACGCGCGGGAACCTGGCGTGCCCGCGCGGGCATGCCAGGTTCGTCCGCCTCTGCTCAGGGGCTTACTTCCAGAGCGCGCACTTGCTCTCGGCCTTGGTGGTGAACACCTGGTCGCCGGGCAGCTTCTTGATGAGCTTGTAGTAGTCCCAGGTGCCCTTGGACTCGGACGGGGACTTCACCTGCATCAGGTACATATCGTGCTGGTAGCGGCCATCGGGGCGGATCTGGCCCGAGGCGAAGAAGTCGTCCATCTTCATGCCGCGCCAGGCTGCCATGACCTTGTCGGCATCGGTGGTGCCTGCGGCCTCCACGGCCTTGAGGTAGTTCCAGGTGGCGGAGTAGTCGGCAGCGTGGATCTCGGTGGGGCGGCGCTGGGTCTTGGCCATGAACTTGTCGGCAAACTTGCGCGTCTGGTCATTCAGGTCCCAGTACCAGCTGGTGGTGAACTGCAGGCCCTCGGTGTTGCGCAGGCCCAGGCTGTGGATGTCGCTGAAGAAGATCAGCAGGCCTGCCAGTTTCATGCTCTTGCCGATGCCGAACTCCTTGGCCGCCTTGATGGAGTTGATGGTGTCGCCGCCCGCGTTGGCCAGGCCCAGGATCTGCGCCTTGGAGTTCTGCGCCTGCAGCAGGAACGACGAAAAGTCGGACGCGTTCAGCGGGTGGCGCACACCGCCCACCACCGTGCCACCCTTGGCCTTGACCACGGTGCTGGTGTCGGCTTCGAGCGCATGGCCGAAGGCGTAGTCCGCCGTCAGGAAGTACCAGCTCTTGCCGCCGCCATCCACGATCGCGCCGCCCGTGCCCTTGGCCAGGGCCACGGTGTCGTAGGCGTAGTGGACGGTGTAGGGGCTGCACTGCTCGTTGGTCAGTGCCGAGCTGGCCGCGCCGTTGGTGACGAAGACGCGCTTTTTCTCCTCGGCCACCTTGGCCATGGCCAGGTTTGCGCCAGAGTTGGTGCCGCCGAAAACCAGGGCCAGGCCCTGGGTGTCGATCCACTCGCGCGCCTTGCTGGCGGCGATGTCGGCCTTGTTCTGGTGGTCCACCGTGAGCAGTTCGATGGGCTTGCCCAGCACCTTGCCGCCGAAGTCGTCGATGGCCATCTGGATGGCCGTGGCGCCGCCCTTGCCTTCCAGATCGGCGTACAGGCTGGACATGTCGGTGATGAAGCCGATCTTGACGGTGTTTGCGTCTGGAGCGGTGGCCGCGCCGGTCGCGGCCTGGCTGGCGGGCGCACTGGCCGCAGGGGCGGACGCGGGCGCAGGCGCTGATGCGGGGGCCGCAGGGGCCGCCGGTTCTTCCTTCTTGCCGCATGCGGCAAGAACCGCCAGGGCAACGATGGTGGGAACGAGGTACCGTTTTTGCATGCTTGTCTCCTGTTGAAATGAAGTGTCGAGTGGTTGCAAGGGGAAAGGCACGATGGAATCCGTTCAAACGCCCAGCAGTTCGGTCAGCACGGGCATCTTGGCTTCGAGCTCGGCGGCGCTGAACTTCAGCTCGATGCGGCCATGCTCCATCACGTAGAAGCGGTCGGCCAGCGGCGCCGCGAAGCGAAAGTTCTGCTCCACCATGACGATGGTGTAGCCTTTCTGGCGCAGCGTGGTGATCATGCGGGCCAGGGCCTGCACGATGACGGGAGCCAGGCCCTCGGAGATTTCATCGAGCAGCAGCAGCTTGGCGCCCGTGCGCAGGATGCGCGCCACGGCCAGCATCTGCTGCTCGCCGCCGGACAGGCGGGTGCCCTGGCTGCTCTTGCGCTCGGCCAGGTTGGGGAACATGGCGTAGATCTCATCGACCGGCATGCCCGGCGTGCCGGTCTTGAGCACCGGCGGCAGCAGCAGGTTTTCCTCGCACGACAGGCTGGAGAAGATGCCCCGCTCTTCCGGGCAGTAGCCCACGCCCAGGTGGGCGATGCGGTGCGTGGGCAGGTCGATGGTTTCCGTGCCGTTGATCTTGATGGAGCCCTTGCGCGCTCCGGTGAGCCCCATGATGGCGCGCATGGTCGAGGTGCGCCCTGCCCCGTTGCGGCCCAGCAGCGTGACCACCTCGCCGGGCTGCACGGTGATGTCCACGCCGTGCAGCACGTGCGATTCTCCGTACCAGGCCTGGAGGTTCTTGATTTCGAGTGCGGGAGCGACCATGTCAGTGTGCTCCCTGCAGTTGGCCGTCCGTGGTGCCCATGTAGGCTTCCATCACTTGCGGGTTGTTCGATACGTCTTCGTAGGGGCCTTCGGCCAGCACGGCGCCGCGCTGCAGCACGGTGATGCGGTCGGCGATCGTGGATACCACCTTCATGTTGTGCTCCACCATCAGGATGGTGCGGCCCGCCGAAACCTTCTTGATGAGCTGGGTGACGCGGTCCACGTCCTCATGGCCCATGCCCTGCGTGGGCTCGTCGAGCAGCATCAGTTCTGGCTCCATCGAGAGCGTGGTGGCGATCTCCAGCGCGCGCTTGCGGCCATAGGACAGATTCACTGTCAGCTCGTCGGCCAGGTCTGCGAGGCCCACTTCGGCCAGCAGCTGCATGGCGCGCTCGTCGAGCTGGCGCAGGCTGCGCTCGCTCTTCCAGAAGTGGAACGACGTGCCCAGCTTGCGCTGCAGGCCCAGGCGCACGTTTTCCAGCAACGTCAGGTGGGGGAAGACAGCGGAGATCTGGAACGAACGGATCACGCCGCGCCGCGCAATCTGCGCGGGCTGCTCGCGCGTGATGTCGTGCCCGTTGAAGCGAATGGTGCCCGAGGTGGGCGTGAGGAACTTGGTCAGCAGGTTGAAGCAGGTGGTCTTGCCCGCGCCGTTGGGGCCGATCAGCGCATGGATGGAGCCGCGACGCACAGCCAGATTCACGTTGCTGACGGCGGTGAAGCCCTTGAATTCCTTGGTCAGGCTTTTGGTTTCGAGGATGACATCGGTCATTGTTCCAGGGGCGCTCCGTAGGGGGCTGGGGGAAGGAAGCCTTGGCGGGCAAGGCACTCCACACATGGGTGCGAATGCCGTGCATCGTATGCGCCCGCGCCTCGCAGCAGCTACTGGAACTAACACCTATGCGTAACTACCTACGCCGTACCTACGCTGCCGCCATGGCGTGTTTTTTCTATCAAATTGATAGCTTCTCGCGCTTTCTGGATAAGCGCTAGAGGCCGATTTGACTCTGAATTACTGCAGGGTTTCCTTGGCGGCTGCGGGCAGCGGCAAGGGCAGTACGGCAATGCCCTCCTCCAGCAGTTCCAGCGTCTCGTCGGGCGTAGCCTGGCCGCGAATGGCGCGCTCTTCGGTTTCGCCGTGGTGCATGCGCCGGGCTTCTTCGGCAAAGCGCGTTCCCACGTCTTCGGTCTGGGCCACGATCTTGCGGGCCAGTTCCAGCCAGGCTGCCTGCAATGGCGCTGGCAGCACGGCGGCACCAGCGGGTGCGGGAACGGATACCGGCGCGGTCGCTTCGGGTTCGGCAGCGCCCAGGTTCAGGCGCGGGGCGCTCAGGCGCTTTTCGATGTGGCTGTCGGCGCACAGGGGGCACTGCACCAGCCCGCGCTGCCGCTGGCCCTGGAAGTCGTCCTCGGACGCAAACCAGCCCTCGAAGACGTGGCCCTGGCGGCATTGCAGGTCGAGCACCTTCATGTCAGTCCCGACGGCGCAGCAGGTAACGATAGACGAAGCCCGGGAAAGCCAGCGTGAGGAACAGCGCCCCGGTGACCGCGTAGAACTCCCAGCCCTGCGGCGCGATCTGCCCCGCGCGCCGCTCCAGCAACAGCGCCAGGCCGCCAACCAGGAAGTACCACAGCACCAGCTCCGCCAGCCGCGCCGCCAGGGGCTTGCGCGGCGCAGCGGCGGGGCCGAGCACCAGCCAGCGGTGGTTCACGAACGGCAGGTTGGCGGCTACGAGCGCCGCCACGATGACCAGCCAGACGGAACCGGTGAGCGACACGGCAGATACAGGAACAGGCTCAGGTGCCGAGGGCGCGCACCACGGCGTCGGCGCACAGCGCCATCAAACCGCCAGGCAGCAGACCCAGCACCAGCAGCAGCGCGCCGTTGAGCGTGAGCACCACGCGCACGTCCGCCGGGGCGGAGACGTTCGAGGCCGTGAGCGGCGCATCGAAGTACATGACCTTGACCACGCGCAGGTAGTAGAACGCGCCAATCAGCGACATGACCACCGCAAACACCGCCAGCCCGATGTACAGCGCCTGGCCCGACGCCACCAGCGCCTGCAGCACCGCCAGCTTGGCGTAGAAGCCCACCAGCGGCGGGATACCGGCCATGGAGAACAGGCAGACGGCCATCACGCCTGCGTACAGCGGGCTGCGCTGGTTGAGGCCGGCGAAGTCCGAGATTTCTTCGCTCTCGAAGCCTTCGCGGGCCAGCAGCAGGATCACGCCGAACGCGGCCAGCGTGGTCAGCACGTAGGTCACCACGTAGAACATGGACGCGCTGTAGGCGTTCTCGACCGCCGTGGCATCCACATTGCCGTTGACCACACCCGACATCAGGCCCAGCAACACGAAGCCCATTTGCGAGATCGTGGAATAGGCCAGCATGCGCTTCAGGTTGGTCTGCATGATGGCGGCTAGGTTGCCCACCAGCAGCGAGCCGATGGCGAGCACCGCCAGCATCTGCTGCCAGTCGATCGCCAGGGGCAGCAGGCCATCCACCAGCAGGCGGATGGTGATGGCAAACGCGGCCAGCTTGGGCGCGCCGCCGATCATCAGCGTAATGGCCGTGGGCGCGCCCTGGTACACGTCGGGGATCCACATGTGGAACGGCACCACGCCCAGCTTGAAAGCCAGCCCGGCGACCACGAAGACGAGGCCGAACACCAACACCTGGTGCTTGATCTGCCCGGCATTGATGGCCTTGAACACCTGGCCGATGTCCAGCGAGCCCGTGGCGCCGTAGATCATGGACAGGCCGTAGAGCAAAAAGCCGCTGGCCATGGCGCCGAGCACGAAGTACTTCATGGCGGCCTCGGTGGCGGTGGCGTTGTCGCGGCGCAGGGCCACGAGGGCATAGCTCGACAGCGTGAGCAGTTCCAGGCCCAGGTAGATCACCAGGAAGTTGTTGCCCGAGATCATGACGGACATGCCCAGCAGCGCGAACATCGCCAGCGTGAACATCTCGCCGCCGCGCAGCATGCCGCGGTCGGCCGCATAGGGTCGCGCATAGACCAGCGTGACCATCATCGCGACGGTGGCGAAGCATTTGAGCCAGTTGCCCATGGCGTCGCTCACCACCATGTTGCCCCAGCCGTAAAAGGTGTTGCCGCTGCTGGCGTACAGGCCCTGCAGGGCGGCCACGACGGCCAGGGTGAGCAAAGTCAGCACGTAGGTGCCGGTGCGGCGCACGCCGTGTACGCCCAGATCGACCAGCGCGATCACGCAGGCCATGGTCAACAGCACGATCTCGGGGTAGATCGCCAGCCAGCTGATGTTGTCAATCATGTTCTGGAATCTCTCAGTTCAGCTTGGACAATGCGACATGCTTGAGCAGCTCTGCCACGGATGCGTCCATCACGTCGGTGAACGGGCGCGGGTACAGGCCCATCACCAGCACCGCGATGGCAAGCACGGCCAGCACCAGGAATTCGCGGCAGCTGATGTCGGCGAGGCCGCGCACGTTGTCGTTGCCCACGGGGCCAAGATAGACGCGCTTGAACATCCACAGCGTGTAGGCGGCACCGAAGATCAGCGCGGTGGCGGCAGCCAGGCCGATCCAGAAGTTGGCCTTCACGGCGCCCAGAATCACCATCCACTCGCCCACAAAGCCCGCTGTGCCCGGCAGGCCGCAGTTCGCCATGGCAAACAGCAGCGCGAACGCGGCGAAGTTGGGCATGGTGTTGACCACGCCGCCATAGGCCGCGATCTCGCGGGAATGCACCCGGTCATACAGCACGCCGATGGACAGGAACATGGCGCCCGACACGAAGCCGTGCGCGATCATCTGCACCAGGCCGCCGGAAACGCCCAGGTCATTGAAGATGAAGAAGCCCAGCGTGACGAAGCCCATGTGCGCCACGGACGAATACGCCACCAGCTTCTTCATGTCCTTCTGCACCATGGCGACCAGGCCCACATAGATCACGGCGATGAGCGACAGCGCGATCATCAGCCAGGCCCACTCGCGCGCGGCGTCCGGCGCAATGGGCAAAGAGAAGCGCAGAAAGCCGTAGGCGCCCAGCTTCAGCATGATGGCCGCCAGCACGGCGGAGCCACCGGTAGGCGCTTCGACGTGAACGTCTGGCAGCCAGGTATGCACCGGCCACATGGGCACCTTCACGGCAAAGGCGGCAAAGAAGGCGAAGAACAGCAGGGTTTGCGCGCCAGAACTCAGGGGCAACTGGTGCCATGCCGCAATGTCGAAGCTGCCGCCCGACTGGTTGTACAGGTAGATCAGCGCGATCAGCATCAGCAGCGAACCGAGCAGCGTGTACAGGAAGAACTTGAACGCGGCGTAGATCTTGTTGGGGCCACCCCAGATGCCGATGATGAGGTACATCGGGATCAGCGTGGCCTCGAAGAACACGTAGAACAGCATGCCGTCCAGCGCGGCGAACACGCCGATCATCAGGCCCGACAGGATCAGGAACGCGCCCATGTACTGGTTCACGCGCTCGGTGATGGACTCCCACGAGGCGATCACCACAATGACGGTGATGAAGGCCGTGAGCGGCACGAACCAGAACGAGATGCCGTCCACGCCGAGGTGGTAATGCACATTGAAACGCTCGATCCACGCTGCCTTCTCGACGAACTGCATGGCGGCGCTGCCGACCTCGAAACCACTGTACAGCGGCAGCGTGACGAGGAAGCCGATCAGCGCACCCACCAGCGCCAGCCAGCGCACGGCATTCGCATGCTCATCCCGACCGATGGCGAGCAGCAGCACGCCAAAGGCAATCGGCACCCAGATCGCAAGACTCAACAGACCCATTTTTGTTCTTCTCCTACTTGTTGAGCCAGACGAAGTACGTCATGAGGGCGAAGACCCCCAGGATCATCGCCAGCGCATAGTGGTAGATGTAGCCAGACTGCACCCAGCGCACCACGCCAGCCACCCAGCGCACGACCTTCCACGAGCCGTTGACCACGGCGCCGTCGATGACGGCCTGGTCGCCGCCCTTCCACAGCCCCACGCCCAGCGCGCGCGCGCCGCGCGCAATGATGTTCTCGTTGATCCAGTCCAGGCCGTACTTGTTTTCAAGCAACTGATAGACCTTGATGGATTCGAAGAAGCGCTTGAGCGCGGCGGGCAGCGCCGGGTTGACCATGTACATGTAGTACGAGGCCGCTACTCCTGCCAACACCAGCCAGAACGGCGCCGTTTGCAGGGCGTGCAGGGCCATTGCCACAGGCCCATGGAACATTTCCGCCAGTTCGGCCATGGCATGGTGCTTGGCGCCATCGACGTGGATCACGTCCTTGAAGAAGTCGCCGAACAGCATGGGCTGAATGGTGAAGAAGCCCACCACCACCGAAGGGATCGCCAGCAGCACCAGCGGCACCGTTACCACCCAGGGCGACTCGTGCGGCTTCGCGTCATGGCCATGTCCATGATCATCGTGGTGGTGATGGTCATCATGGTGCGCGTCCGGGTTCTGGTCGTAGCGCTCCTTGCCGTGGAACACCAGGAAGTACATGCGGAACGAATAGAAGGCCGTGATGAACACGCCCGCGAGCACAGCGAAGTGCGCGAAACCCGCGCCGGGCAGGTGGCTTTCGGCCACGGCCTCGATGATGCTGTCCTTGGAATAGAAGCCCGAGAACAGCGGCGTGCCGATCAGCGCCAGCGAGCCCAGCAGCGAGGTGATCCAGGTTATGGGCATGTACTTGCGCACGCCGCCCATCCAGCGGATGTCCTGGTTGTGGTGCATGCCCATGATGACCGAGCCCGCGCCCAGGAACAGCAGCGCCTTGAAGAAGGCGTGCGTCATCAGGTGGAACACGGCGACCGAGTAGGCCGATGCGCCCAGCGCCACCGTCATGTAGCCGAGCTGCGACAGTGTGGAGTACGCCACCACGCGCTTGATGTCGTTCTGGATGATGCCCAGGAAGCCCATGAACAGGGCCGTGATGGCGCCGATCACCAGGATGAAGCTCAGGGCCGTGTCAGACAGCTCGAACAGCGGCGACATGCGCGACACCATGAAGATGCCCGCCGTCACCATGGTGGCGGCGTGGATCAGCGCGGAGATGGGCGTGGGGCCTTCCATCGAGTCCGGCAGCCACACGTGCAACGGGAACTGGGCCGACTTGCCCATGGCACCGATGAACAGGCAGATGCAGATCACGGTGATGAGCATCCAGTCCGTGCCGGGGAACGGCAGGCTGCCCAGTTCGCCCGACTTGGCGAAGATCTCGCCGTAGTTGAGCGTGCCCGCATACGCGGCGATCAGGCCGATGCCCAGGATGAAGCCAAAGTCGCCCACGCGGTTGACCAGGAATGCCTTCATGTTGGCGAAGATGGCCGATGGCTTGTTGAACCAGAAGCCGATGAGCAGGTACGACACCAGGCCCACGGCTTCCCAGCCAAAGAACAGTTGCAGCAGGTTGTTGCTCATGACCAGCATGAGCATGGAGAACGTGAACAGCGAGATGTAGGCGAAGAAACGGTTGTAGCCGTCGTCCTCTTGCATGTAGCCGATGGTGTAGATATGGACCATCAGTGATACGAAGGTGACGACCACCATCATCATGGCCGTGAGGCTGTCCACCAAGAAGCCCACCTCCATCTTCAAGCCTCCCACCACCATCCAGGTGTAGAGCGTTTCGTTGAAGCGGGCGCCATCGACGGCCACGCTCCACAGCGTCTGGGCTGACAGGATGAAGGCCACCAGCACACCCAAAATCGTCAGGGTGTGGCTCGCGCGGCGGCCAATCCAGTTGCCGCCGAAGGTCGTGCCAAAGATACCGGCCAGCACGGCGCCCGCCAGCGGCGCCAGCGGCACGGCCAGGAGCGTTGAAGCAGAGAGGGTTTGACTCATTCTTGAGAACCTTGCGAATACCGGCGATCCCTCAACCCTTGAGGGTGTTGAGGTCTTCCGCGTTGATGCTGGACTTGTTGCGGAACAGCAGCACCAGGATGGCCAGGCCAATGGCCGATTCGGCTGCCGCCACGGTCAGGATGAAGAACACGAACACCTGCCCGTGCATGTCGCCCAGGTAGTGCGAGAACGCCACGAAGTTCATGTTGACCGCCAGCAGCATCAGTTCGATCGCCATCAGCAGCACGATCAGGTTTTTGCGGTTCAAGAAGATGCCGATCACGGCCAGCGCGAACAGCATCGCGCCCAGCGAGAGGAAGTGGCCCAAAGTCAGCGTCATGCTTTTTTCTCCTCGGCGGCGGGCTCGGCGGGCGCTTCTTCGGGCGCGGCCTTTTGCGTGGCGGCGAGTTTCACTACGTGCAGGCGGTCGCTGGCGCGCACGCGGATCTGCGTGGACGGGTTGATGGCCTTGCTGTCCTTGCGCTGGCGCAGGGTCAGCGCGATGGCGGCGATCATTGCCACGAGCAGGATCACAGCCGCGATCTCGACGGGGTACAGGTACTCGGTATAGAGCAGTTTGCCCAGCGCCTTGGCGTTGGAGTGTTGCACCACCTGCCCGGCCGCATCCACCACGGCGGCGGGGGCCTTGGCCTCTTCCATGCCACGGAAGCCGCCCATGAGCACGGCGGCCATTTCGAGGGCGATCAGCGCGCCCACGGTGGCGGCCAGCGGGAAGTGCTTCCAGAAACCCTTGCGCACGGTGTCGATGTGGATGTCCAGCATCATCACCACGAACAGAAACAGCACCATCACCGCGCCCAGGTACACCAGCACCAGCGCGATGGCCAGGAACTCCGCCTTGAGCAGCAGCCACACGGCAGCCGCCTGCGAGAAGGCCAGGATGAGGTAGAGCACCGCATGCACAGGGTTGCGCGCAGTGATGACCCGGAAGGCCGCGAACAGCAGCACGACCGAGAAGAGGTAGAAGAAACCAGTCTTGGCGTCCATGGATCAATACCCTCAGCGGTACTTGGCGTCCGCTGCCTTGTTGGCGGCGATCTCGGCTTCGTAGCGATCCCCCACCGCCAGGAGCATGTCCTTGGTGAAGTACAGGTCGCCACGCTTTTCGCCGTGGTATTCGAAGATGTGCGTCTCGACGATGGAATCCACCGGGCAGCTTTCCTCGCAGAAGCCGCAGAAGATGCACTTCGTCAGGTCGATGTCGTAGCGCGTGGTGCGGCGCGAACCATCGTCGCGCACGTCCGATTCGATGGTAATGGCCATCGCGGGGCACACGGCCTCGCACAGCTTGCAGGCGATGCAGCGCTCCTCGCCGTTCTCATAACGGCGCAGCGCGTGCAGGCCGCGGAAACGGGGCGACAGGGGCGTCTTTTCCTCGGGGAACTGGACGGTCACCTTGCGGCGGAAGGCGTAGCGGCCCGTCAGGGCCATGCCCTTGAATAACTCCACGAGCATGAAGCTCTTGAGGAAGTCTTTGACGGAGAAAGGTGCAGCAGCAACAACGGCGGTCATGGGGATCCCCGCTTATTTCCAGATATTCCAGGGCGAGAGCAGCCACCCGCCCACGATGAGCAGGTACACCAGCGTCACCGGGATGAAGATCTTCCAGCCCAGGCGCATGATCTGGTCATAGCGGAAGCGCGGGAAGGTGGCGCGGATCCAGATGAACATGGACACCACGAGGAAGGTCTTGGCGGCCAGCCAGATCCAGCCGGGAATGAACGACAAAGCCTCGATAGGCGGCAGCCAGCCGCCCAGGAACATCAGCACCGCGAGGATGGACACCAGCCACATGCTGGCGTACTCGGCCAGGAAGAAGATGGCGAAGCCCATGCCCGAGTATTCGACCATGTGGCCGGCCACGATTTCGGCCTCGCCCTCCACCACGTCGAACGGGTGGCGGTTGGTCTCGGCCACGCCCGAAATCAGATAGACCAGGAAAATCGGCAGCAGCGGCAGCCAGTTCCAGGACAGGAAGGTCAGGCCCATGGTGGCCATGGTGCCCTGGCCCTGCCCCATCACGATCTGGGTCAGGTTCATGCTGCCGGACACCATGATGACCACCAGGAAGCAAAAACCCATGGCAATCTCGTAGCTGACCATCTGCGCCGATGCGCGCAGTGCGCCCAGGAAGGCGTACTTGGAGTTGGACGCCCAGCCGGCGATGATCACCCCGTACACCTCGATGGACGTGATGGCCATGATGAGCAGCAGGCCCGCATTCACGTTCGCCAGCGCCACGTCGGGCCCGAACGGAATCGCCACCCAGGCCGCCAGCGCGGGCATGATGGCCATCACCGGGCCGAGCACGAACAGGCCCTTGCTCGCCGCGGCAGGCTGGATGATTTCCTTGGTCAGCAGCTTCAGCGCATCGGCGATGGGTTGCAGCAAGCCCATAGGCCCCACGCGGTTGGGGCCATGGCGCACCTGCATGAAGCCCAGCAGTTTGCGCTCCCACAGCGTCAGGTAGGCCACCGCACCCATCAGCGGCGCCAGGATGCAGACGATCTTGATGAGTATCCAGAGCACGGGCCAGGCGATGCCCATCCACCAGCCAAAGGGCAGCAGGTTCAGGCCCGCGTTGTAGATCGCGTCGATCATGCGGCCACTCCTTCACGTGCCATGCGCGCATCGGCGGTCAGTTGCAGCGACGTGGCGCGGCGCACCAAGCCGTCCAGTTGATAGATGGAAGCCACCACGGGCTCTCCAGCCGCCGCTGCCGAAGCCACCGGAACGGTCTTCACGGCGTTCGACAACTGCTCTGCCGGGATCTGCGTGACGGAGCCCGCTGGCGCATTCGTGGCGCGGGCCAGCACATCCTGCGAGGTTTCGAAATCGAAACCGGGCACGCCGAGCAGATTGGCGAGCACGCGCAGGACTTTCCACGCAGGTCGCGTATCGCCCAAGGGGCGGACGACGGCATGGAAGCTCTGCAGACGGCCTTCGGCGTTGATGAAACTGCCCGAGGTTTCCGTGAACGGGGCAATCGGCAGCAGCACGTCGCTGAATTCGAGATTGGCCTTGAACGGGCTCAAGGTAACCACCATGTCCGCGCCCGCAAGCGCCGTGGCGGCCTGCGCACCGGCAGCCGAGTCGTACACCGGCTCGGTGTTCAGCAGCAGGGCGGCCTTCAAGCCGCCCGCCAGCATCTGGCCCGCATTCAGGCCGCCCTGGACCGGGTGGGCGCCCACGAACTGCGCACCCACCGTGTTGGCGGCTTCCGTCAAGTAGCCGACGGTCGCGCCAGTGTTCTCGCCAATCCAGTTCGCCAAAGCCAGCAGTTGCGTTGCCTGTGCATGGTGCGCGGCGGCATTGCCCAGCAGAACGGCCTTGCGCTCACCGCCCAGCAGGGAGCGGGCAATGGCCTGGGCGGCTTCATCCGCGGATGCCGCGCCTGCGGGTGCGGCAATGCCCTTTTCCTGTGCCACGGCCGAAGCAATGCCGCCCAGGGTCTGCACCCATTGGCTGGTGCTCTGCACGACATACTGCTGCACGGGCAGCGCCCAATCCCGGGCGACGGAATCCACGGCGCTGACCTGGCAGCCATGGCGCGCGGCCTGGCGGATGCGCTGCGCGAACAGCGGATGGTCCTTGCGCAGATTGGAGCCCACGACCAGCACACTCTGCAGCGTGGACAGCGAGGCGATGGACGTGCCCAGCCAACGAATGCCTTCAGGCGCCGCGAACTCGGCGTTGCGCAGGCGGTAGTCGATGTTGTCGCTGCCCAGGCCGCGCAGCAGCGCGGAAGCCAGGTACAGCTCTTCGACGGTGCTGTGGGGGCTGACCAAAGCGCCGATGCTCTTGGCGCCATGGTCGCTCTGGATGTTCTTGAGACCGTTGGCCACGTATTCCAGCGCAGTCTGCCAATCCACCTGTTTCCAGATGCCGCCCTGCTTGAGCATGGGCTGGGTCAGGCGCTCGTCGCTGTTCAACGCCTCGTAGGAGAAGCGGTCCCGGTCGGCGATCCAGCATTCGTTGACGGCCTCGTTCTCCAGCGGCACCACGCGCATGACCTTGTGGTTCTTGACCTGCACGATGAGGTTGGCGCCGGTCGAATCGTGCGGGCTGATGGATTTGCGGCGCGACAGCTCCCAGGTGCGGGCGCTGTAGCGGAAGGGCTTGCTCGTGAGCGCGCCCACGGGGCAGATGTCGATCATGTTGCCCGAGAGCTCGGAGTCCACCGTGTCGCCAGCCACCGTGGTGATCTCGGAGTGTTCGCCACGGTTGACCATGCCCAGTTCCATGATCCCGGCCACTTCCTGGCCGAAGCGCACGCAGCGGGTGCAGTGGATGCAGCGGCTCATCTCTTCCATCGAGATCAGCGGGCCCACGTCCTTGTGCAACACCACGCGCTTTTCTTCTTCGTAGCGCGACGAGGAGCCGCCATAGCCCACGGCCAAGTCCTGCAGTTGGCACTCACCGCCCTGGTCGCAGATCGGGCAGTCCAGCGGGTGGTTGATGAGCAAAAACTCCATCACCGACTGCTGGGCCTTGATGGCCTTGTCGCTCTTGGTGCGCACGACCATGCCCTGCGTGACAGGTGTGGCGCAGGCGGGCATGGGCTTGGGCGCTTTTTCCACATCCACCAGACACATGCGGCAGTTGGCGGCAATGGACAGCTTCTTGTGATAACAGAAATGCGGAATGTAGGTGCCGGCCTTCTCGGCTGCATGCATCACCATGCAGCCTTCGGCGACTTCCACCTTCTGTCCATCGAGTTCAATTTCAACCATATGTCTTCTCTCGATCAGGCAGAGGCTTTACGGGCCGCTTGGATCTTGGCCTCGAATTCAGGCCGGAAGTGCTTGATCATGGCGCGCACGGGCATCGCAGCGGCGTCGCCCAGGGCGCAGATGGTGCGCCCCATGATGTTGAGCGACACGTCGTCGAGCTTGTCGATGTCCTCAGGTCGGCCTTCGCCGTGCTGGATGCGGTTGACCATGCGCCAGAGCCAGCCCGTGCCCTCGCGGCAAGGCGTGCATTGGCCGCAGGATTCGTGTTGGTAGAAGTACGACAGGCGCAGCAGCGACTCCACCATGTCGCGCGAGTCGTCCATCACGATGACCGCGCCCGAACCCAGCATGGAGCCTGCCTTGGCGATGGAGTCGTAGTCCATCGTGCATTCCATCATGATGTGGGCTGGCAGCACGGGCGACGACGAACCACCAGGGATCACGGCCTTCAACTGGCGGCCCTTGCGCACGCCGCCCGCGAGTTCGAGCAGCTTGGCGAACGGCGTGCCCAGCGGAATCTCGTAGTTGCCGGGCTTTTCCACGTCGCCGGACACCGAGAAAATCTTGGTGCCGCCGTTGTTGGGCTTGCCGCATTCCAGATAGGCTTGCCCGCCATGGCGGATGATCCACGGCACCGCCGCGAAGGTCTCGGTGTTGTTGATCGTCGTGGGCTTGCCGTACAGGCCGAAGCTGGCCGGGAACGGGGGCTTGAAGCGCGGCTGGCCCTTCTTGCCTTCCAGCGATTCGAGCAGTGCCGTTTCCTCGCCGCAGATGTAGGCCCCAAAGCCATGGTGCGCATGCAGTTGGAAGCTGAAACTGCTGCCCAGGATGTTGTCGCCCAGGTAGCCAGCAGCGCGCGCTTCTTCCAGCGCGGCCTCGAAGCGTTCATAGACCTGGAAGATTTCGCCGTGGATGTAGTTGTAGCCCACCGAGATGCCCATCGCGTAGGCGCCAATGATCATGCCCTCGATGACGCTGTGGGGGTTGTACATGAGGATGTCGCGGTCCTTGCACGTACCCGGCTCGCCCTCGTCCGAATTGCAGACGAGATACTTCTGGCCCGGGAACGAGCGGGGCATGAAGCTCCACTTCAAACCCGTGGGAAAGCCCGCGCCACCCCGACCACGCAGGCCGGACTCCTTGACGGTGGCGATCACCTGATCTTGCGACAAGCCTTCGCCGCCATCCTTGCCAAGAATCTTGCGCAAGGCCGCATAGCCGCCGCGCGCCTCGTAGTCCTTGATGCTCCAGTTCGTACCGTTCAGCCCGGCATAGATTTGCGGGTTGATGTGACGATCGTGGAAACAGGTCTGGACCCCCGTCGCCTGGAACTGGGAAAGAATCTGTGCAGCCGTGGTCATCACTTGCCCTCCGCCGCGCGCAGGCCATCGACGAGCTGGTCGAGTTTGTCGTTGTCCATGAAACTGCACATGGTGCGGTCGTTGACCAGCATCACAGGCGCATCGGCGCAGGCGCCCAGGCACTCGCACTGCTGCAAGGTGAACAGGCCGTCCGGCGTGGTTTCGCCCATGGACACGCCCAACTTGCGCTCCAGATGGTGCAGCGCCTTCTGGCCGTCGCGCAGTTGACAAGGCAGATTCGTGCAGACGTTGAGCTTGTATTTGCCCACCGGCTGTTGGTTGTACATGTTGTAGAAGGTCGTGACCTCATGCACGGCGATCTGGGGCATGCCCAGGTACTCGGCGATCACGGCCTCGCTCTCGGGGCTGACCCAGCCCTGCTCTTGCTGGACGATGGACAGGCAGGCCATCACGGCCGACTGGCGGCCTGGGCCGTTGTCCGGGTACTTCGCCACTTCGCGGGCGAAGCGTTGCCTGGTGGCTTCGGTAATCATCGGTCAATCTCCCCGAACACGATGTCCATGGTGCCAATGATGGCCACGGCATCGGCGATCATGTGGCCACGCGCCATTTCATCGAGCGTGGCGAGGTGCGCGAAGCCGGGCGCACGGATCTTCAGGCGATACGGCTTGTTGGCACCATCGCTCACGAGGTAAATGCCGAACTCGCCCTTGGGGTGCTCCACCGCAGCATACGCCTCGCCCTCGGGCACGCGAAAGCCCTCGGTGAACAGCTTGAAGTGGTGGATCAGTTCTTCCATGTTGGACTTCATGGATTCGCGCGCGGGCGGTGCCACCTTGTGGTTGTCGGTGATGACCGGGCCGGGGTTGGCGCGCAGCCAGTCCACGCACTGCTTGATGATGCGGTTGGACTCGCGCATTTCCTGCACGCGCACCAGGTAGCGGTCGTAGCAGTCGCCCGTCTTGCCCACTGGTATGTCGAAGTCCACGCGGTCGTAGGCGTCGTAGGGCTGGGTCTTGCGCAAGTCCCATGCGAAGCCGGAGCCGCGCAGCATGGGTCCGGTCATGCCCAGGTTCAGCGCGCGCTCGGGCGGCACCACGCCGATGCCAACGGTGCGCTGCTTCCAGATGCGGTTATCGGTGAGCAAAGTTTCGTACTCGTCCACGCAGCCTGGGAAGCGCTTGGTGAAGTCGTCTATGAAGTCCAGCAGCGAACCCTGGCGGTTGCTGTTGAGCGCCTCGATGGCCTTGGCATTCTTGATCTTGCTGACCTTGTACTGCGGCATGCTCTCCGGCAGGTCACGATAGACGCCGCCCGGGCGGAAGTACGCCGCATGCATGCGCGCGCCGGACACGGCCTCGTACATGTCGAACAGGTCTTCGCGCTCGCGGAAGGTGTAGATCAGGATGGTGGAACTGCCGCAGTCGTTGCCGTGCGAACCCAGCCACATCAGGTGATTCAGCAGGCGTGTGATCTCGCCGAACATCGTGCGGATGTATTTGGCGCGCAGCGGCACTTCAAGGCCCAGCAGCTTCTCGATGGCAAGGCAGTACGCCTGCTCGTTGCACATCATCGAAACGTAGTCCAGCCGATCCATGTAGGGCAGCGACTGGATGTAGGTCTTGTGCTCGGCCAGCTTCTCTGTGGCGCGGTGCAGCAGACCGATGTGCGGGTCGGCGCGCTGCACGACCTCGCCATCGAGTTCGAGCACCAGACGCAGCACGCCGTGCGCGGCAGGGTGCTGCGGACCAAAGTTCAGGGAGTAGTTCTTGATTTCAGCCATCAGTGAAGCCCGCCGTACTTGTCTTCGCGGATGATGCGCGGCGTGATCTCGCGCGGCTCGATGGACACAGGCTCATAGACCACGCGGCGCTGCTCGCTGTCGTAGCGCATTTCCACATGGCCGGACAGCGGGAAGTCCTTGCGGAATGGGTGACCGATGAAGCCGTAGTCGGTCAGGATGCGGCGCAGGTCGTTGTGGCCATCGAACACGATGCCGAACAGGTCGAATGCCTCGCGCTCGAACCAGTTGGCCGAGTTCCAGAGGTCGGACACCGAGGGCACGAGCGGGAAGTCGTCGTCCGGGCAGAACACCTTCACGCGCACGCGCTGGTTCAGGCTGACGGACAGCAGGTGCGACACCACGCAGTAGCGCGGGCCTTCATAAATGCCGTCGGCATACGAAGAAAAATCGACGCCGCAGAGGTCGATCAACTGCTCGAAACGGCAGCTTTCCGCGTCGCGCAGCGTGCGCATCGCCTCCAGGTAATCGGCAGCGGCCACCACCACGGTGACCTCATCCAGGGCTACCGTGATCTGCCGCGCTTTGCCGCCCAGGGCTGCGGCGATACTGTCTTTGAGTTTTTCAGGCCGAATGGCTACGGGAGTCATCGTCATCCACCCTTCAGACACGAGCAATGGTGTTGGTGCGGCGAATCTTCTGCTGCAACTGGATGATCCCGTAGATCAACGCTTCCGCAGTCGGCGGGCAGCCGGGCACGTACACATCCACCGGCACGATGCGGTCGCAGCCACGCACCACGGAATAACTGTAGTGGTAGTAGCCGCCGCCATTGGCACAGGAGCCCATGGACAGCACCCAGCGCGGCTCGGACATCTGGTCATAGACCTTGCGCAAGGCAGGCGCCATCTTGTTGCACAGCGTGCCCGCCACGATCATCAGGTCGGACTGGCGGGGGCTGGCGCGAAATACTTCCGCGCCGAAACGACCGATGTCATAGCGCGCGGCCGCCGCGTGCATCATCTCGACGGCACAGCAGGCCAGGCCGAACGTCATGGGCCACAGGGAGCCAGTCTTGGCCCAGTTCACCACGGAGTCGTAGCTCGTGGTGACGAAGCCTTCCTTCATCACGCCTTCAATCATTGCACCATCCTTGCTTGGCGAAGAAGCCTGTTCGTCATTCCCAATCCAGGGCACCCTTTTTCCATTCGTAGGCAAAGCCCACGACCAGGATGGCCAGGAAGATCACGACCGCCACGAAACCGGCGGCGCCCACCTCGTGCAGCGTCACCGCCCAGGGGAAAAGGAACGCGATCTCAAGATCGAAAAGAATGAACAGAATCGCCACGAGGTAGTAACGCACGTCGAACTTCATGCGCGCATCTTCGAAGGCTTCGAAGCCGCATTCGTAGGGGGAGTTTTTCGCGGCATCCGGGCGATTGGGACCCAGTATGTAGCCAAGTGCAAGGGGGACAACGCCGACGGCGATGCCGACCAAGATGAACAAAAGGACGGGGAGGTACTGATCGAGGTTCATCTTGAGGACGTTCTCACCGCTGTGGCTGCCCGTCAGCCCCTATGGGGGTCTGCGGACAAGCCTTTGTATGGTGCCGTCGGCGAGACTCGAACTCGCACAGCTTTCGCCACTACCCCCTCAAGATAGCGTGTCTACCAATTTCACCACGACGGCTGGTTTTTCATCTGGATGGCATGAGGAACCTTGCGGTTTTTGGCTTTCCAGACAATCCGGAATTTTATCCCGGAAAACCCCTGCTTCGGCCTTGGTGGCCGAATTTAGTGGGTTTATTTGGTCGGGATCTGCGCTGCGCCTGATGCGGGCTCTGCCGGGGCCACGGCGGCAGCCGGTGCGGATGCGGCAGGCGCGGCAGCGGCGGGCGCCTCCAGCACGCTGCCCGTGCTGACCGGGCGCGAATTGCCGAAATAGGCCAGCGCCAGCGTCGCCACGAAGAACACCACCGCCAGCACCGCCGTGCTGCGCGACAGGAAGTTGGCGCTGCCGCTGGCCCCGAACAGGCTGCCGGAGCTGCCGCTGCCAAAGGCCGCGCCCATGTCGGCACCCTTGCCGTGCTGGACCAGGATCAGGCCGATCATCCCCAGCGCCGCCAGCATCTGCAACGCCAAAACCACGTTCACGATCACGTTCATTCTTTGTGTACTCCTGATTGAATAGCTGTCCACGCAAGCCTGTTAAGCATTTCAACGGGCTGCGGCAATGATTTGCAAGAAGTCGGGCGCCTTGAGCGACGCACCGCCCACCAGGCCGCCGTCGATGTCTGGCTGCGCCAGCAACTGCGCCGCGTTGGCGGCATTCATGCTGCCGCCGTACAGCAATCGAATGCGGTCGGCGTGCTCGCTGGCCGCAGCCAACTGCGCGCGCAGCACGGCATGCACCGCCTGCGCCTGCTCGGGCGACGCAGTGCGCCCCGTGCCGATGGCCCAGACGGGCTCGTACGCCACCACCACTTCGCTGATGCAGTGGCCGTTGAGGTGGATGACCGCCGCCAGCTGGCGCTTGACCACGGCCTCGGTCTGCCCCGCCTCGCGCTCCTGCAGCGTCTCGCCCACGCAGACGATGGGCGTGATGCCCGCCGCCAGTGCGCGTTGTGCCTTGTGCGCCACGGCGGCATCCGTTTCGCCGTGGTACTGGCGGCGCTCCGAATGCCCGACCAGCACATAGCGCACGCCAAAATCCTTCAACATGGCCGCAGACACCTCGCCGGTGTAGGCACCCGCCTCGTGCTGCGACACGTCCTGCGCGGCCAGCGCCACCACGGAGCCGGACGTAAGCGCCTGCACCTGCGCCAGATAAGGCGCGGGCACCGCCACGGCCACATCGCACGCCGCATCCGCCAGCCCCGCGCTCAAGGCACCCAGCAAGGCATCGTTGGCAGCCAGGCTGCCATTCATTTTCCAGTTGCCCGCGATGAGTTTCTTGCGGCTGTTCATGGTCACAGAAGTTTGAATGATTTTGGCCTCCAGCGCTTGATAGGCAAGCGCTGGCAGCTATGAAAATCGCAGCAATCGGCTTACTGCTGCTGTTCCTGCGGCTCCACCGGCTGGCGCTCGCGGCGCGGCTCGCGGTCACCGCGCTCGGCACGCGGGGGGCGGTCGCCCTGGCCTTCCGGGCGCTCGGACAGCGCCTTCATCGACAGCTTGATGCGGCCCTTTTCATCGGTCTCCAGCACCTTGACCTTCACAACCTGGCCTTCAGCCAGATAGTCGGACACCTTCTCCACACGCTCGTGCGCGATCTGGCTGATGTGCAGCAGGCCGTCCTTGCCAGGCAGCAGGTTGATGAGCGCGCCGAAGTCCAGGATCTTGGTGACGGGGCCTTCATAAACCTTGCCGATCTCCACCTCGGCGGTGATCTGCTCGATGCGGCGCTTGGCCTCGTCGGCCTTGGCGGAGTCGTTGGAGGCGATGGTGATGGTGCCGTCTTCCTCGATGTTGATCTGCGTGCCGGTCTCCTCGGTCAGCGCGCGGATGGTGGCGCCGCCCTTGCCGATCACGTCGCGGATCTTCTCGGGGTTGATCTTCATCGTGTAGAGCTTGGGCGCAAAGGACGAAATCTCGGCCTTGGCCTCGCCCATGGCCTCTTGCATCTTGCCCAGGATGTGCATGCGCGCCTCCTTGGCCTGGCCCAGCGCCACCTGCATGATTTCCTTGGTGATGCCCTGGATCTTGATGTCCATCTGCAAGGCCGTGATGCCGTTGGTCGTGCCCGCCACCTTGAAGTCCATGTCGCCCAGGTGATCCTCATCGCCCAGGATGTCGGTCAGCACGGCAAAGCGGTTGTCTTCCTTGATCAGGCCCATGGCGATACCGGCCACGTGCGCCTTCATGGGCACGCCCGCATCCATCATCGACAGGCAGCCGCCGCAGACGGACGCCATGGACGAGGAACCGTTGGACTCGGTGATCTCGGACACCACGCGGATGGTGTAGGGGAACTCTTCCTTGGTCGGCAGCACCGCGACCAGCGCGCGCTTGGCCAAGCGGCCATGGCCGACCTCGCGGCGCTTGGTGGAGCCCATGCGGCCCACTTCGCCCGTGGCGAAGGGAGGCATGTTGTAGTGGAACAGGAAGCGGTCTTCGAACTCACCCGCCAGCGCGTCGATGCGCTGCGCGTCACGCTCGGTGCCCAAGGTGGCAATGACCAGCGCCTGCGTCTCGCCGCGCGTGAACAGCGCCGAGCCGTGCGTGCGGGGCAGCACGGAGTTGCGGATCTCGATGGGGCGCACGGTGCGGGTGTCACGGCCGTCGATGCGGGGCTCACCCGCCAGGATCTGGCTGCGCACGATCTTGGCTTCGATGTCGAACAGCAGCGCCTCGACCTTCACCGCGTCGAACTCGGCGCCCTCGGCCTTCAGCGATTCCAGCACCGAGGCCGATGCCTCACGCAACGCCTGCGTGCGGGCCTGCTTGCTGCGGATCTGGTAGGCGGCGCGCAGCTTGCCTTCGGCCAGCGCGGTCACCTTGGCGATGAACGGCTCGTCCTTGGCGGGCGGCTGCCAGTCCCACACGGGCTTGCCCGCGTCGCGCACCAGTTCGTGGATGGCGTTGATGGCCACCTTGCCCTGTTCGTGGCCGAACACCACGGCCCCGAGCATGATTTCTTCGGACAGTTGCTGGGCTTCGGATTCGACCATCAGCACCGCAGCCTCGGTACCCGCGACCACCAGGTCCATCTGCGAGCTCTTGCGCGCCGTCTGGCCGGGGTTCAGCACGTATTCGCCGTTGACGTAGCCCACGCGCGCCGCGCCGATCGGGCCGTTGAACGGGATGCCGGAGATGGACAGCGCCGCGCTCACCGCGATCATCGCGGCGATGTCAGCGTCCACTTCGGGGTTCAGCGAGATGGTGTGAATGACCACATGCACCTCGTTGTAGAACCCCTCGGGGAACAGCGGGCGGATGGGGCGGTCGATCAGGCGGCTGGTCAGCGTCTCCAGTTCGCTGGGCTTGGCTTCGCGCTTGAAGAAGCTGCCGGGGATCTTGCCGGCGGCGTAGGTCTTCTCAATGTAGTCCACCGTCAGCGGGAAGAAATCCTGGCCGGGCTTGGCCGTCTTGGAAGCCACCACCGTGGCCAGCACCACGGTGTCGTCGATGTTCACCAGCACGGCGCCGGAAGCCTGGCGGGCGATCTCGCCCGTTTCCATGACGACGGTCTTGTCGCCCCATTGGAACGTCTTGGTGACTTTATTGAAAATGCTCATGTTCAGCTCCTGTTTTGATAGCTGGCAGCGCGCTGCCAGATTGGCTTGGAGAGCAATTCAGAACACGATGCCATTCCAGTGGTGCTGCCCATGGCAACACCATTGGAATGACACAGCTTCGCTCTGTTTTGCGGCTCCGAAGTAAAAAACGCCTGAGCTAGCGGACTAACCCAGGCGTTGTTGCATGCGAATGCGCTTACTTGCGCAGGCCCAGCTTGGCGATCAGCGCCGTGTAGCGGTCGGCGTCCTTGGCCTTGAGGTAGTCCAGCAGCTTGCGGCGGCGGCTCACCATGCGCAGCAGACCACGGCGACCGTGGTGGTCCTTGGCGTGGGTCTTGAAATGAGGGGTCAGTTCGTTGATGCGAGCGGTCAGCAGGGCCACTTGCACTTCGGGGCTGCCAGTGTCGTTGGCAGAACGGGCGTTGGCCTTGACGACTTCGGCCTTGATGGAGGATGCGATCATTTGGGTGTTTCCTTGGATTTTTTAACTTGCGCCAGCGGCTGGAATCACCACTGGCGTGCGCCTTGCACCGTGCAAAGCCTGTCGATTATAGCCGGATGCACTGAGACACCTGCCCATTCCGGCCTCGCTACCATCCATTCGCCATCAACGGACCGCAAAACACCATGTCACAGCCCTCGACGCTCCTGCAAGCCCTCCTATCCATCGGCATGGCCCTGCACCTCCTCATCAATCCCATTGCCGCACACGCCAAGGCGAAGTCGTCCCAGGCGCAAACAGCAGAAGCATCCCTCGTCAAGAAAAAGAGCACGAGCAAGGTCACCTATAAGCATAAGCGCAGCGATTCCGAGGAAACCTCCGCCGAGCGCGACCGGCGCCTGTACCGGGAATGCAAGGGCATGCACAACGCCGGAGCATGCAAAGGGTACACGCGGTAACCCCGGCCGAGGCCACCGCAAAGTGACGCCGGCCATGGACACACCCGATGTTGCTGTTCAGGTTCCAGTAGCGGCATAGCGCATGCAACGGCGGCTTCGGTACTGGCGGCTATGGCTGCGCTTTGCGCCTAGCAGTCCATCCCGAACCAGGGCATGCGCCATCGCGGCGACTTATTCAGCGTCGCCCTAATGCGACCGCTGGCGGTATTCGCTCGGGCTGCAGCCAACGTGCGCACGGAACACGCGGCTGAAGTGGGCGCTGTTGCAAAAGCCCCAGGACAGGGCGATGTCGGTGACCGAGCGCGTGCTGCCGCGCAGCTCGCGCAGGCAGGCGTCCAGGCGGCGGCGCTGGATCATGGCCGCCAGCGTGTCTTCGTCGTCGGCCACCGCGTTGTACAGGTGGCGTTTGCTGCAGTTCAGCGCCTGGGCGATGCGGTCGATGGTGAGGCCCGGGTCGCCCAGGTGGCGGTCGATGTACTGCAGGATGCGGTCGCGCAGCGCCTCGCGCTGCGACAGGGCGCTGTGCTGGCCGTTGCGCTCCAGCAGTGACAGCTGCACCAGGTGCGTGATCACGTCGGCCACGCCGTCGGCCGCCGCGTCGGACATGGTGGGCAGCTCGGAGAACGCGGCGCGCATGGTGTCCCAGGCCAGGCGCGATACGCCCGTGGTGCCCGAAAAGCGCTGCACCATCAGGTCGTCGAGCTTGAGCTTGCGCTCGGGCAGTTGCTCCTTGGGGATCATCAGCACCATCTGGCGCACGCTCACGGGGTTGCTGACGGCGTAGGCGCGCGTGGTGTCATAGACGCTCCACTCGCCCGGCGATAGCCACACGTGCCGTCCGTTCTGCTCGAAGCAGGCGCGCCCTTCGAGCTGCGCCACCACCTTGATGTAGGCCCGGTCGCTGCCCCGGATCAGGCTGGGGGTGCGCACCACGCGGTGGCGGCTCACGTCGAGCTGGCACAGGTTGACGTAGCCCGCCCGGCCTGAGGTGATGTGGCCCGCGAAGGCCTCGTCGCCGAAGGCGTCCGACTCCAGCCCGCCGATGAGCCGCCACACGGCGTCGCCCCACAGGTGCAGGCGGTCGCGCGGGGGCACGGCGTCGGTCGATACCTCGGTCAGGGAATGGGCCATGGGTGTCGTCTCCAGTGCCGGGGATTATCGGACGCGGGCTATTCCGTTGTCTCCCGAGGAAATCCGGGTAAACCCGCTGCCCCATGCACGCAGAGGCAAGCGTTTTGTTCACGCTGGGCGCAGCGGGCCGTGCCGCGTCTTTCTACGATAGTCCACCGCCATCCAAGGAGACAACGACATGACAACGCACCAGCATTCCAAGCGCCAACTCATCAAAGGGGCCGCCGCCCTGGGCGCGCTGGCCGCCGCGCCGCGCCTGTGGGCGCAGGGCAGCCCCGTGCGCATCGGCTACGCCATCGCCCGCACGGGCCCCTGGGCGGCGGGCGCCCAGGTGAGCCAGGAGCCCAACTACCTGCTCTGGGCCGAGCAGGTGAACGCGGCGGGCGGCCTGAGCGTGAAGGGCACCAAGCGCCCCATCGAACTCATAGGCTACGACGACCGCAGCGAGACCGAGACCTGCGTGCGCACCTACGAAAAGCTCATGGGCAGCGACAAGGTGGACCTGATCCTGCCGCCCTGGGGCTCGGGCGCCAACTTCGCCATCGCGCCGCTGGCCAACCGCCACGGCTACCCGCTGCTGGCGCCCACCGCCCTGTCGCGCAAGCTCATCGACATGAACCTGCCCTACTTCTTCTCGCTGCTGCAGCAGCCCGACAAGATGATGGGCGCGCTGGTGGACATGCTGGTGGCGAACAACGTCAAGACCGTCGCCATCGTCTATATGGACGACCTGTTCGGCTTGGAGAACTTCGCGGCGCTGAACAACGCGCTGAAAAAAACCAGCATCCAGGTGGTGGAGCGCAAGAGCTACCCGCTGGGCGTGAAGGACCTGGCGCCCGTGCTGCGCGGCATCAAGGACCAGAACCCCGACGCCTTCATCGGCATCACCTACCCGCCCGACACCATCCTGGCCAGCCGCCAGGCGCGCGAGGTGGGGCTGAACCCCCGGTTCTTCTACGCCTCGGTGGGCACGGCGTTCCAGCTCTACAAGAACGTGATGGCCGCCAACACCGAGGGCGTGATCGGCATGGGGTCGTGGAACGTGAAGACCAGCCCCCAAGCCAAGGCGTACTTCGACGCACACGTGAAGAAGTTCAACAAGGAACCCGACCGCTGGGCCAGCGGCCACGCCTGGGCGGGGCTGGAGATATTGCAGCAGGCCGTGGACAAGGTGGGGCTGGACCGCAAGGCGCTGCGCGAGCACATCGCCAAGAACGAGTTCAAGACCATCCTGGGCGGCATCCGCTTTGCGGGCAGCGAGAACGCGTCCATCCCCGGCACGGTGAGCCAGTGGCAGGGCAGCGACTTCGAGGTGGTGTGGCCCAAGGACCGCGCCACCGCCCAACTGAACCCGAACAAGCCCGCCTGGAAATAACGACGTGTCTTTGACTTCCTGGGCCGAGCTGGTCGCCAGCGGCCTCATCACCGGCGGCATCTACGCGCTGGTCGCCATGGGCTTGAACCTGCAGTACGGGCTGATGCGCATCATGAACATCTCGCATGGCGAGTTTTTGATGCTCGGCGCCTTCCTCACCTGGTGGGCGCACACGGCCTGGGGCGTCTCGCCGTTGCTGCTCATGCCCGTGGCCTTCGCGGTGCTGTTCGCGCTGGGCGTGGCGGTGCATGCGCTGTGCTTCAAGCGGCTGGCGGCGCGCGCGCCGAATGTGGACGTGTTCGAGGCGCGCAGCCTGATGGTGGGTTTTGGCCTGATGTTCTTCGTGCAGAACACCGCCCTGCTGGTCTGGGGCGGCGACCTGCGCGGCTATGAATACCTGGCCGACCCGGTGCAGGTGGCGGGCATGCGCTTTACCGCGAACAAGCTGGTGCTGTTCGGCGTGGCGCTGGCGCTGTCGGCGGCGCTGATCGCTCTGCTCAAGCTCACGCTGCTGGGCAAGGCGGTGCGGGCGCTCATGCAGTCGCCCATCGGCGCGCAGCTCGTGGGCATCAACACGCGCAGGCTGCACCCCATGATGTTCGGCATTGGCCTGGGCCTCTCGGGCGTGGCGGGCGCGCTGCTGTCGATGACGTATGAGATTTCGCCCTCCATGGGCGAGCCCTACACCGTCACCGCGCTCATCGTCATCACGCTGGGCGGCTTCGGCAGCCTGGCGGGCAGCCTCGCGGGCGGGCTGCTGCTGGGCGTGGTCGAGGCGCTGGGCATGCACTTCAGCAGCCCGTCCCTGAAGATGCTGCTCAGTTATGCCGTGTTCATCGGCGTGCTCATCTGGCGGCCCAACGGTTTGTTCTCCAAAAAATGAAGACGCTCCCCTCCAACAAACCCTGGCTGGCGCTGGCCGCAGGCGTGGCGGTGGCCGCCACCCTGCCCTGGCTGGTGTCCGAGTTCGCGGCCTCGGTGCTGCTCAGTTGCCTGATGTACATCGCCCTCGCCACGAGCTGGTCGCTGTTCTGCGGCGCCACGCGCTACCTGTCGCTCGCCACCTCGGCCTTCTTCGGCATCGGGGCCTATGCCAGCGCCACGCTGCTCGGGGTGCTGCCCTGGCCGCTGGTCATCCTGGCGGGCGCGCTCATCGCCACCGTGGTGGCCGCAGTCATGGGCGCGGCGGTGCTGCACCTGCGCGGCACCTACTTTGCGGTGCTGACCTTCGGCATGACGGAGCTGATCCGCCACGCCGTGACCTTTGTCGAAAAGCAGGTCTCGGGCACCGTGGGCCGCGTGCTGATGGAAGTGCCGAGCAACGAGACGGTTTACCTCACGGTGCTGCTGATCGCCGCCGCCGCCGTCGCCACGGCCATTGGCGTGAAGCGCAGCCGCTTCGGCCTGGCGCTGGCGGGCATCGGCGCCGACGAGCAGCGCGCGCAGACCCTGGGCGTGGACACGCGCCTGGCCAAGATCGCGGGCTTCGGCCTCACCGCCGCCTTTGCGGGCGCTGTCGGCGCGGCCATGGCCGTGCGCTGGACGTACATCGAGCCCGCGGCGGTGTTCAGCCCCTTCATCGGCTTCCAGACGGTGCTGATCGCGCTGATCGGCGGCGCGGCCAGCCTGGGTGGGCCGATCCTGGCGGCCATCGTTTTCAGCCTGCTGGCCGAGACGCTGCGGCTGCAACTGCCCTACGGCTACATGATGGTGCTGGGCGTGCTGCTGATTTTGTGCGTGATGTACCTGCCCAACGGCCTCGCGACGCTGTGGCAGAGGAAGGGGGCCAGTCATGGCTGAACCGCTCCTTACCATCGAGGGCGTGACCGTGCGCTTTGGCGGCCTCACCGCCGTGGACGGCGTGAGCGCCACGCTGCACACGGGTGAGCTGGTCGGCATCATCGGCCCCAACGGCGCGGGCAAGACCACGTTCTTCAACGCCATCTCGGGCGTGCAGCCGCCCACGGCGGGCACGCTGCGCTGCGGCGCGGACGACCTGACCGGCCAAGGCCCGCACCGCTACGCGGCCCACGGCATCGCGCGCACCTTCCAGACGCCGCGCGTGTTCCCTGACATGACGGTGCGCGACAACGTGTACTTCGGCATGCAGTTCGCGGGCCGCCACCGCACGGGACCGCAAGGGCTGCGCAGCGTGGACGAAATCCTCGCCATGCTGGGCCTGGCCGCCCTGGCCGACCGCCCCGCCGCCGACGTGACGCCCTCGCAGCAGCGCCTGCTGGAGATCGGCATGGCCCTGGGCACGCGCCCGCGCCTGCTGCTGCTCGACGAAGTGGCTGCCGGGCTGACCGAGGCCGAGGTGGACGCGATGGCCCAGCGCATCCGCCGCCTGCGGGACGACTGGGGGCTGACTGTTGTGTGGATCGAGCACGCCGTGAAGACCCTGCTGCAGTACGTGGAGCGCGTGCTGGTGCTGCACCAGGGCCGCAAGATCGCCGACGGCACGCCCGCCGAGGTGGTGCGCGACCCGCAGGTGATCGAAGCCTACCTGGGCGATGAAATGGAGCCCACGGCATGAGCGGCGGCGCACACTTACACGTCAGCGGCCTGGCGGCGGGCTACCACGGCTTTCAGGTGCTGCAGGATTTGACGCTGCAGGCGGCGCCCGGCATCACCGTGATCGTCGGCCCCAACGGCGCGGGCAAGACCACGCTGCTCAAGGCCCTGGCCGGGCTGCTGCCGCGCACCGGCACCGTCACGCTGGACGGCCAGGACGTGCCCGCCATGAACGCCACGGCCTGTGTGCAGCGCGGCCTGGCCCTCGTCGCGGAAGGCCGCCAGTTGTTCCCCCAGATGACCGTCACCGAGAACCTGGAGCTGGGCGGCTGGCTGGTGCCCGCGCGCGTGCGTGCCGAGCGCATCGCCCAGGCTTTCGAGGACTTCCCGCGCCTGAAGGAGCGCGCCCAGCAACTGGCCGGCACCATGAGCGGCGGCGAGCAGCAGATGGTGGCCGTGGCCCGCGCGCTGATGAGCGGCCCGCGCCTCTTGATGCTGGACGAGCCCTCGCTGGGCCTCGCGCCGCGCATGGTGGACGAGCTGCTCGCCATCGTGCAGCGCATCGCCGCGCAGGGCGTGACCGTGCTCATGGTGGAGCAGAACGTGCGCAAGGCGCTGCAGATCGCGCAGCAGGGCTACGTGCTGGAGCGGGGCCGCATAGCGGCGTCGGGCCCTGCATCCACCCTTCTTCAATCCGACGTGGTGCGCCAGGCTTACCTGGGCGTCGCCTGACCTTCATCCAAGGAGACTTCTCAATGACCGCCATTTCCATGCTGATCGACGGCCAGCGCGTGCAGGCCACGGGCGGCGCCACCTTCATGCGCCGCAACCCGCTGGACGGCACCGTCGCCACCACAGCCCCCGCCGCCGCCGTGGCCGATGCCGTGGCCGCCGCCGATGCCGCCGCCAAGGCCCTGCCCGCCTGGGCGGCCCTGGGTCCCAACGCCCGCCGCGCCCTGCTGCAAAAGGCCGCCCACGCGCTCGAAGCCAAGGCGGACGCCTTCGCCGCCGCCATGGCCGCCGAGACGGGGGCCTCGGGCCTGTGGGCGGGCTTCAACGTCCACCTGGCCGCCGGGCTGCTGCAGGAGGCCGCCGCGCTCACCACGCAGATCGCGGGCGAGGTGATCCCGTCCGACGTGCCCGGCAGCCTGGCCATGGGCGTGCGCCAGCCCGCGGGCGTGGTGCTGGGCATCGCGCCGTGGAACGCGCCCGTCATCCTGGGCGTGCGCGCCGTCGCCACGCCGCTGGCCTGCGGCAACACGGTCATCCTGAAAGGCTCCGAGCTGTGCCCCGCCACGCACGGCCTCATCATCGAGGCGCTGCAAGACGCGGGCCTGCCGCCCGGCGTGGTGAACTTCGTCACCAACGCGCCGCAGGACGCGGGCGCCGTGGTGGAGGCCATCGTGGCCCACCCGGCGGTGCGGCGCGTGAACTTCACCGGCTCCACCAAGGTGGGCCGCATCGTGGCGCAGACCTGCGCCAGGTACCTCAAGCCCGTGGTGCTGGAGCTGGGCGGCAAGGCCCCGTTCGTGGTGCTGGACGATGCGGACGTGGACGCAGCAGTGGCAGGCGCCGTGTTCGGCGCCTTCGCCAACTCGGGGCAGATCTGCATGTCCACCGAGCGCATCATCGTGGACGACAAGGTGGCCGACGCGTTCGTGCGCCAATTCGCCGAGCGCGCCCAGGCCCTGCCCCTGGGCGACCCGCGCAAGGGCCCGGTGGTGCTGGGCTCGGTGGTGGACATGGCGACCGTGCAGCGCTGCAACGCGCTCATCGACGACGCGGTGGCGAAAGGCGCCACGCTGGTGTGCGGCGGCCAAAGCGACAGCACGCTGATGGCCGCCACGGTGCTCGACCACGTGACGCCCGAGATGCTGATCTACCGCGAGGAATCCTTCGCGCCGGTCAAGGCCATCGTGCGCGTACACGGGGTGGAAGAAGCGATTGCCTGCGCCAACGACAACGAGTTCGGGCTGTCGGCTGCCGTGTTCGGGCGGGACGTGGCGCGGGCGTGGAACGTGGCCGCGCGCATCGAATCGGGCATTTGCCACGTCAACGGCCCCACGGTGCATGACGAGGGGCAGATGCCGTTTGGCGGCGTCAAGAACTCGGGCTATGGGCGCTTTGGCGGTATGGCGGGGGTGCGGGAGTTCACGGAGCTGCGCTGGATCACAGTGCAGACGGCGCCGCGGCACTATCCTTTTTAGTGAATGAAAATGCCTTCTAGCGCTTATGTAGCAAGCGCTTGCAGCTATATTTTTTGATGATTTGCGTTGGTTGAGGGCAGGGGCCGGGATTTCGCCCCGGCGGGCGAGGTACTTTTCTTTGTCTCGCCAAAGAAAAGTACCCAAAAGAAACGCGACCCTACTGTCCGTGTCCCTTCGCTGCGCTACGGGCAACCTGCGATGCTCGGTCACGGGGTGTCGCCGTGGAACTCACTTCGCGCTTGCAGCGCTACGTTCAAACAACCCCGGCGAGTCAGACCACGAAGCATGCGCGCTGCGACGCGCATGCACACCC
>NZ_JASGDA010000035.1:0-3861 GCF_047607405.1 Acidovorax sp.
CCGCGCGCCCCTGGTGCGCGCCCAGGCCAGCGCGGCGGTGCGCACGCTGGCGCAGGCCGAGGCCCTGGGCCAGGACGTAGCCCACCGCCTGCGCGCAGGCGGCGCGCGCGCCTGAGCCGCCATGGCCCCGCCCCGGGTGATCGTCACGCGGCCCGCCCGCGAAGCCGCGCACTGGGTGGACCAACTGGGCGCGCACGGCTTCCGCGCCGTGGCCTTGCCGCTGATCGCCATCGGCCCCTGTGCCGACGCCGCCGCGCTGCAGCAGGCCCGCGCACGGCTGGCAAGCTACAAGGCGCTGATGTTCGTGAGCGGCAACGCCGCCACCTATTTTTTTGATTCAAATCGGCCTCCAGCGCTTGATGGGCAAGCGCCAGAAGCTATCAAAACCAGAGCGTGGGCGCCCGGCCCCGGCACCGCCAGCGCGCTGCGGGCGGCGGGCTTTCCGCCCGAGCGCATCGACGGCCCCGCGCCCGACGCGGCGCAGTTCGACTCCGAGGCGCTGTGGCAGCAGGTCGCGGGCCAGATCGGCCCCGGCGACCGCGTGCTCATCGTGCGCGGCAGCTCCACCGGGCGCGCATCCGAGCAGGGCACGGGCCGCGACTGGCTGGCCCGGCAGATCGCCGCTGCAGGCGGCCATGTGGACTTTGCCGTGGCCTACGAACGCAGCGCACCGCGCTTTCGCGCGCACGAGGTGGCGCTGGCGCAACAGGCCGCGCGCGACGGCTCGCTGTGGCTGCTCTCCAGCTCCGAGGCCGTGGCCCACCTCGCCCTGGCCCTGCCCGGCCAGGACTGGAGCGCCGCGCGGGCCCTGGCGACCCACCCGCGCATCGCGCAGGCAGCCAGGGAAGCAGGCTTTGGCGCAGTGCGCGAGTGCCGACCCGCGCTGGCGGATGTGGTGGCGTCGATAGAATCAGCCGCATGAGTTCCGCGCCCGCCAACGACCTGCCCGCAGCCAGCCCCGCGCCTTCGCCCGCACAGCCCCCGGCGGGCCGTGGCGGCAGCGTCCTGACACTGCTTTTGGGCGCCGTGGCAGTGGCGGCGCTCATCAGCAGCGGCCTGCTGTGGCAGCGCCTGAGCAGCATCCAGGAACAGCTCGCCCGCCAGTCGGCCGACTCCGGCGCGCAGGCCATCGAGGCCCGCACCATGGCCCGCCAGGCCGAGGAGCTGGTGCGCGACACGGCCGCCCGCCTGTCCGTGGCCGAGGCCCGCGTGAGCGAAGTCGCGCTGCAGCGCAGCCAGCTCGAAGAACTGATGCAGAGCCTGTCGCGCTCGCGCGACGAGAACCTGGTGGTGGACATCGAGTCGGCCATCCGCCTGGCGCAGCAGCAGGCCCAGCTCACCGGCAGCCTGGACCCGCTGGTGGCCGCGCTCAAGAGCGCGAGCCAGCGCATCGAGCGTGCCGCGCAGCCCCGGCTGGCACCCGTGCAGCGCGCCATCGGGCGCGACCTGGACCAGCTGGCCCGCGCCACCGTCACCGACACCGCCGGGCTGCTGGGCCGCCTGGACGACCTGGTGCGCCAGGTGGACGATCTGCCCGTGCAGAACGCCGTGGCCCAGGCGACATCCACGCGCCGCCTGTCCGCCGCGCCCGCGCAGGACGGTGCCGTGCCCGCCGAGGGCCTGGCCTGGTGGCAGGCCGCGCTGCAGCGCGCATGGGAAGTGGTGCGCGACGAGGCCCGGGGCCTCGTGCGCGTGAGCCGCATCGACCAGCCAGAGGCCATTTTGCTGGCGCCCGAGCAGGCGTTCTTCCTGCGCGAAAACCTCAAGCTCAAGCTGCTCAACGCGCGCCTGGGCGTGCTGGCCCGCCAGTACGAGTCGGCCCGCTCCGACCTGGCCGCCGCCACCGCCGCGCTGAACAAATACTTCGACCCCGCCTCGCGCCGCACGCAGAACGCGGCCAGCGTGCTGCAGCAGGCGCAGGCCCACATGAAGGCGGCCGAGCTGCCGCGCCTGGACGAAACGCTGTCCGCACTGGCCACCGCAGCCGCAGGGCGTTAGAGTGTGTTATGCACTTTTACGTACCCGCGTTGGCCCCAGAGGCTGGTGATCGCAAGGCGCAGCGCGCCGCCAAGGCCCATGCCTTGGCAAGCGCTGCAACGCCGCGAGCGCCTGCCTCTGGGGCCAACCCTTCGGGAAAGCCGGGGAAAGGCCCGGCCTCGTCGTTGCAGGCCGCTTGCAGTATCCATACTGTCCATACTGCGGCGCGTCCTGCGCCTAGTTGCCGGGCCTTTCCCCGGCTTTCGCGGGCACGTAAAAGTGCATAACACACTCTGACATGCGCGCCGCACTCTGGCTCCTGGCGTTGTTCGGCGTGGCCGTGGCCGCCGCGCTGTTCGCGGGCAACAACCAGGGCACCGTCACCCTGTACTGGCCGCCTTACCGCATCGACCTGTCGCTGAACATGGTGGTGCTGCTGCTCGTGGGCGGCTTCGTCACCCTGTACGCCGCGCTGCGCGCCCTGGCCGCGCTGCTGGAGCTGCCGCACAAGGCCCGCCGCTGGCGCGTGCAGCAAAAGGAGCGCGCCATGCACGGCGCCCTGATGGACGCGCTGACGCACATGCTGGGCGGGCGCTTTTTGCGCTCGCGCAAGGCCGCTGTGGCGGCACTGTCGCAGGAGAGCGCGCTGGCCGCGTCGGGCAACGGCGTGCCGCACGGCCGCCAATTGCGCGCCCTGGCCCACATGATCGCGGCCGAGTCGTCCCACGCCCTGCAAGACAGCGCCACCCGCGAAAGCCACCTGAACGACGCGCTGCACGAAGCCCCCCCGCGCGGCACCGCGCACGAGCAGGAACTGCGCGAGGGCGCCCAGATGCGCGCCGCCCGCTGGTCGCTGGACGACCGCGACGCCACTGCCGCGCTGGACCGCCTGACCGCCCTGCCCCAGGGCGCGGCGCGGCGCACGCTGGCGCTGCGCATCAAGCTCAAGGCCGCCCGGCTGGCGCGGCACACGCAGGACGCGCTGGAAACCGCGCGCCTGCTGGGCAAGCACCGCGCCTTCTCGCCCAATGCGGCGCAGAGCATCGTGCGCGGCCTGGCGAGCGAACTCATCCACAGCGCACACGACGCGGCGCAGCTGCAGCAGATCTGGCTGTCGCTGGAGCCCGCCGAGCGGGCCATGCCCGAGCTGGCGATCCACGCCGCGCAGCGCCTGGCGGCCCTTGGCGGCGACGCGGCGCAGGTGCGCGCGTGGCTGCTGCCCGTGTGGGAGCGCATGGTGGACCTGCCCGACGGCCTGGCCGAGCACCACGCGCTCAAGCTGGTGCGCGCGCTCGAAGCGGGGCTGGACGCGCTGGACGCAGCCTGGCTGGCCCGCATCGAAGCGGCGCAACAGGCCAATCCGCGCGACGCGCGGCTTTCGTACCTGGCGGGGATGGCCTGCCTCAAACGGCAGTTGTGGGGCAAGGCGCAGCAGTTGTTGACGCAGGCGGCGCAGCAGTTGCCGGACAGCGGGCTGCGGTCCAGCGCCTGGCGTTATCTTGCCGAACTGGCTGAGAAGCGTGGGGATGCTGAGGGGGCGGGTGAGGCTTGGAAGAAGGCGGCTCTTAGTCATTGAAAATTGGCTCTAGCGCTTATCTGGTATGGGCTGGTAGCTATCTTTTTTGATGATTTGCGTTGGTTGAGGGCGGGGGCCGGGATTTCGCCCCGGCGGGCGAGGTACTTTTCTTTGTCTCGCCAAAGAAAAGTACCCAAAAGAAACGCGACCCTACTGTCCGTGTCCCCTTCGCTGCGCTACGGGGCAACCTGCGATGCTCGGTCACGGGGTGTCGCCGTGGAACTCACTTCGCGCTTGCAGCGCTACGTTCAAACAACCCCGGCGAGTCAGACCACGAAGCATGCGCGCTGCGACGCGCATGCACACCC
>NZ_JASGDA010000036.1:0-8276 GCF_047607405.1 Acidovorax sp.
CGCCGACGGCGTGGCCGCGCCCGCGCCCTGCAGCGCAAACGGCGCGCTGCCACTGCCGCCGCGCGAGCGCATCACCATGCGGATGACGGCGAATGCCGCCATGGCCAGCAGCAACACCAGCAGCACGTTGCCGAACCCGGCACCCAGGCCCAGCGAATGCGCCAGCCAGGCCAGGCCCAGGCCCGCAGCCAAGCCGCCCAGCATGGCGCCCCAGGGCTTCTTGGGCGCTGCGGCAGGGGGCGTCGCATTGGGCGCGGCGGCAGGCTTGGCCGCTGCCGCGTTGTTGGTGGCGGCGTTCTGCGCGGGCACAGCGGGCGCGGGCGTGGCCGACTCGCGCTGCGTCACGTTGCTGGACTGCCTGCCGATGGACTTGCCGCCGCCGATGCGCTTGGCATCCGCATCGGCATGCGCAAGCGCGAGCATCGCCACGAGCACCACGGACCACAGTTTCATCATGGGTGAGTTCTCCGTTATTTATCGAGATCAGTCAGCACTTGATTCCAACATGAAGCGCCACGATGCCGCCAGTCATGTTGTGATAGTCCACATGCCCAAAGCCATTTCCTTGCATGAGGGCTTTGAGTTCTTCCTGCCCCGGGTGCATGCGGATGGACTCGGCGAGATACCGGTAGCTCGCGTCGTCGCCCGCCACCAGCTTGCCCAGGCGGGGCAGCACCTTGAAGGAATACCAGTCGTAGGCTTTTTCCAGCGGCTTGGCGACCTTGGAAAATTCGAGCACCAGCAGCTTGCCGCCGGGCTTGAGCACGCGGCACATCTCGGCGATGGCGCGGTCCTTGTGCGTCATGTTGCGCAGGCCGAATGCCACGCTGACCACGTCGAAATGCGCGTCAGGAAAGGGCAGCGCCTCGGCGTCGCACACCAGCGTGGGCAGCACCAGCCCCTTGTCGATCAGCCGGTCGCGGCCCGTGCGCAGCATGGCCTCGTTGATGTCGGTGTGGACCACGCGGCCCGTCGTGCCCACCTTCCTGGCGAAGGCCAGCGACAAATCGCCCGTGCCGCCCGCGATGTCCAGCACCTGGCTGCCTTCGCGCAGGTTGGCGACCATGACGGTGTACGCCTTCCAGGCGCGGTGCAGGCCGCCGGACATGAGGTCGTTCATCACGTCGTACTTGGAGGCGACGGAGTCGAACACGCCGCGCACGCGGCGCGCCTTGTCCTGCTCATCGACCGACTGGAATCCGAAATGCGTGGTGCTCATAAAAGTCATGCTAGGCGCGCGGGCGCCAGAGGTACAGCGACAACCCCGCGCCTGCCTGGGGCTTGTGCCGCAATGGCGACAACAGTTTTTTTGAATGAAATTGGCCTCTAGCGCTTGCCAGACAAGCACAAGTAGCTATCAATAAAAGAGCAATCAGCTGCCGCAGCCGTGCCCGCCCGCGCGGCCCCGGGGTGGCATGGGCGCATCACGTTCCACACCTGCCGCTGCCAGCCGCTCCTCGTACTGCGCCCACAGCGCGTCCTGGCGGCTGCCCAGCGCATAGAGGTAGTCCCAGGTGAAGATGCCGCTGTCGTGCCCGTCGGAGAACGTGGGCTTGACGCCGTAGTGGCCTACCGGCTCCAGCTGCGCGATGGTCACGCCGCGCTTGCCGGTCTGCAGCACTTCCTGGCCGGGGCCGTGGCCCTGCACCTCGGCCGAGGGCGAGTACACGCGCAGCAGCTCGAACGGGATGCGGAACGTGGCACCGTCGGAAAACGCCACTTCGAGCACGCGCGATGCCTGATGCACCGTGAGCGCCTGGGGCGTGGGCGCGCCCGCGGTCAAGCCGGCCATGGCGAATCCTCCAGACGGGCGCGCATCGCGGCCTCCGCTGCGGGCAGGCGGGCCTGCACCGCCGCCAGTTCGCCCGCAGGCGCGGGGCGGCGCGCCTCGGCCCAGACGGGCGCGGGGAAATGGCTGTCCCAGCCGAAGCGCGCGATCACGTGCCAGTGCAGGTGCGGCACCATGTTGCCCAGGGCGGCCAGGTTGATCTTGGCGGGCTGCAAGGTGTCGCGCAGGGCCTGCTCGACGCGGGTGACGGCCTCCATGCAGTGCTGGCGGTCGGCGGGGGAAAGGTCCGAGAACTCGGGCGCGTGTGCGTTCCACACCACGCGGTAGAAGGCCGGAAAGCCCGCCTCGTCGGCGCGGATCACGCGCAGCTTCGCGCCGCGCCAGACCAGCGCGCCGCCGTCGGCATCGCACAGGGCGCAGGTCATACCAGCACCCGCTCGATGCCGCCCGCGTTGGCGTTGTGTACGTACTCGGGCATCCAGTTCTCGCCCAGGATCTCGCGCGCCATCTCGACCACGATGTAGTCGGCCTCCAGCAAGCCGTTCTGCAGGTCGTCCTGGTAGCGCGAGATGCCCTGCAGGCAGCTCGGGCAGCTGGTCAGGATCTTGATGTTGTCCTGCTCGCCCACGGCACCGCTGGCGCGCAGCTGCGCCTCGCCCTTGCGGATTTCTGCTTCCTTGCGAAAGCGCACCTGCGTGGAGATATCGGGCCGCGTCACGCCCAGCGTGCCTGATTCGCCGCAGCAGCGCTCGCTTTTGACCACCTGCGGGCCGACGAGGGACTTCACGGTCTTCATGGCGTCGCCCTGCTTCATGGGGTTGTGGCAGGGCTCGTGGTACAGGTATGCGCCCTTGCCTTGCAGCGTGATGCCTTTTTCCAAGAGGTATTCGTGGATGTCGATGATGCGGCAGCCGGGGAAGATCTTGTCGAACTGGTAGCCCTGCAACTGGTCGTAGCAGGTGCCGCAGCTCACCACCACGGTCTTGATGTCCAGGTAGTTGAGCGTGTTGGCCACGCGGTGGAACAGCACGCGGTTGTCGGTGATCATCTTCTCGGCCTTGTCGAACTGGCCGCTGCCGCGCTGGGGGTAGCCGCAGCACAGGTAACCGGGCGGCAGCACGGTCTGCACGCCCGCATGCCACAGCATGGCCTGGGTGGCCAGGCCCACTTGCGAGAACAGCCGCTCCGACCCGCAGCCCGGAAAGTAGAACACCGCCTCCGTCTCCGCCGTGGTGGCGAGCGGGTTGCGGATGATGGGCACGTAGTCCTTGTCCTCGATGTCCAGCAGCGCGCGCGCGGTCTTCTTGGGCAGGCCGCCGGGCAGCTTCTTGTTGACGAAGTGGATCACCTGCTCCTTGACCGGCGCCGTGCCCACGGTGGACGGCGGCTTGGCCGTCTGCTTGCGCGACACCTTGCGCAGCAGGTCCACCGCCATGCGCTGGGCCTTGAAGCCCACGCCCACCATGCCCGCGCGCATGAGCTTGATGGTGTCGGGGTTGGTGGCGTTGAGCATGGTCATCGCCAGCGCGTTGCCGGGGCGGAAGGTCTTCTTGCCCATCTTGCGCAGCAGGTTGCGCATGTTCATGGTCACGTCGCCAAAGTCGATCTTGACCGGGCACGGCGTGTAGCACTTGTGGCAGACGGTGCAGTGGTCGGCCACGTCCTCGAACTCTTGCCAGTGCTTGATGGAGACGCCCCGGCGCGTCTGCTCCTCGTACAAAAAGGCTTCGACCAGCAGCGAGGTGGCGAGGATCTTGTTGCGCGGGCTGTAGAGCAGGCTGGCGCGTGGCACGTGGGTGGCGCACACGGGCTTGCACTTGCCGCAGCGCAGGCAGTCCTTCACGCTGTCGGCGATGGCGCCGATGTCGCTCTGCTGCATGATGAGCGACTCGTGGCCCATCAAACCGAAGCTGGGGGTGTAGGCATTGGTCAGGTCGGCGTGCAAGCCGACATTTTCAGTCTTTTTGGCCTCCAGCGCTTGTCCATCAAGCACCAGCAGCTCCTTATTTCGTAGCAACTTGCCTTTGTTGAAGCGCCCTTCGGGATCGACGCGGCGCTTGTAGTTGGCAAACGGCGCCAGTTCCTCGTCGGTCAGGAACTCCAGCTTGGTGATGCCGATGCCGTGCTCGCCCGAGATCACACCGTCCAGGCTGCGCGCCAGCACCATGATGCGCGCCACGGCCTCGTGCGCGGTCTGCAGCATCTCGTAGTCGTCGCTGTTGACGGGGATGTTGGTGTGTACGTTGCCGTCGCCCGCGTGCATGTGCAAAGCCACCCACACGCGGCCCTTGAGCACGCGCTGGTGGATGGCGGCGGTCTCATGAAGGATGGGCTGGAAGGCCGCGCCCGCGAAGATGGTTTGCAGCGGGGCGCGCAATTGCGTCTTCCAGCTTGCGCGCAGGCTGTGATCCTGCAACTGCGGGAACAGCGTGGCCACGTTGTCGAGCCAGCCTTGCCACAGCGCGCGCACCTCGGCCACCAGCGCCAGGGCCTGGGCCACGCGGTCTTCCAGCAGCTCGGCGGCAGGGATCTCGTTGGCGTCGTCCTGCTTGCCAAGGGGCAGGTTGCCGCGCAGAAAGAAGTCTTCCAGCGCGTCGCACAGCTTGAGCTTGTTGCGCAGGCTCAGTTCGATGTTGATGCGCTCGATGCCGTCGGTGTACTCGGCCATGCGCGGCAGCGGGATCACCACGTCCTCATTGATCTTGAAGGCGTTGGTGTGGCGGCTGATGGCAGCAGTGCGCTTGCGGTCCAGCCAGAACTTCTTGCGCGCCTCGGCTTGAATAGCGATGAAGCCCTCGCCGCTGCGCGTGTTGGCCAGGCGCACGACCTCGCTGGTCACGCGGGCCACCTCGTCGGCGTCGTCGCCCGCGATGTCGCCGATCAGCACCATCTTGGGCAGGCCGCCGTTGCCCTTCTTGCTCTTGGTGGCGTAGCCCACGGCCTTCAGGTAGCGGTCGTCCAGATGCTCCAGGCCCGCCAGCAAAACGCCGCTGCGCTTTTGCTCCGCGAACATGAAGTCCTTGATCTCGACGATGCTGGGCACGGCGTCCTTGGCGTTGCCGAAGAACTCCAGGCACACCGTGCGCGTGTGCGCGGGCATGCGGTGTACCACCCAGCGCGCGCTGGTGATGAGGCCGTCGCAGCCCTCTTTCTGGATGCCGGGCAGGCCGGAGAGGAACTTGTCCGTCACGTCCTTGCCCAGCCCTTCCTTGCGGAAGGTGCGGCCCGGGATTTGCAGGCGCTCGGTGCGGATGGGCGTCTTGCCGTCGGCCTCGAAATATTGCAGCTCGAAGGTGGCGGTTTCCACGTCGTGGATCTTGCCCATGTTGTGGTCCAGGCGCGTGACTTCGAGCCACTGCGCCTCGGGCGTCACCATGCGCCAGCTGGCGAGGTTGTCCAGCGCCGTGCCCCACAGCACGGCCTTCTTGCCGCCCGCATTCATGGCAATGTTGCCGCCGATGCAGCTGGCCTCGGCACTGGTCGGGTCCACGGCGAAGACGAAGCCCGCGCGCTCGGCCGCGTCGGCCACGCGCTGCGTCACCACGCCCGCTTCCGTCCAGATGGTGCCCACCTCGCGGTCCAGGCCCGGCAAGCGGCGCATCTCCACCTCGGTCATGGCTTCGAGCTTTTCGGTGTTGATGACCGCGCTCTTCCAAGTCAGCGGAATCGCGCCGCCGGTGTAGCCCGTGCCGCCGCCGCGCGGGATGATGGTCAGGCCCAGCTCGATGCAGCCCTTGACCAGCCCGGCCATCTCGGCCTCGCTGTCGGGCGTGAGGACGACGAAGGGGTATTCCACGCGCCAGTCGGTCGCGTCCGTCACGTGCGACACGCGCGAGAGGCCGTCGAACTTGATGTTGTCCCGCGCCGTCAGGCGGCCCAGCGTCTTCCGGATCTGGCGGCGCAGTTGCGCGGACTGCTCGAAGGCGGCGTTGAAATCGGCCACGGCGCGGCGCGCGGCCACGACCAGTTCGCCCACCAGGCGGTCACGCTCGGCGTCCTCATCGGGGGTGCGGCGCTTGTCGATCTCGGAGAGGCGGTGCTGCAGCGCCTCGACCAACAGCTTGCGGCGGGCCGGGTTGTCCAGCAGGTCGTCCTGCAGGTAGGGGTTGCGCTGCACCACCCAGATGTCGCCCAGCACCTCGTACAGCATGCGGGCGGAGCGGCCCGTGCGGCGCTCCTTGCGCAGCTGGTCCAGCACGCTCCAGGACGCCGCCCCCAGCAGGCGGATCACGATCTCGCGGTCGGAGAACGAGGTGTAGTTGTAGGGAATCTCGCGCAGGCGGGCAGGCTCGGCGGCCTGCGCCTGCAAGGCAGCCAATGCAATCGGAACATTCATGGGGTCAACCTGGGGTGGGCGGCATGCGCCCTGGGCCTTGGGGGCGTGATTTTATGCCAGGGGGTGTCTGCCCAGTGGGCAGGATTCCCCATTCGGGCGGCTTCAGCCACGAAGGACCAGGAAATACTCTTGATTTGATAGCGGCAATCACATGCAGGACGAGCGCTACAGGCTAAAAACACCCCAAACGCAGCAAAGGCGGGGGATGGAGGGAAAGCCGTCACGCCCCACGCCTGAAATTGCGGCACTGCGCGGGACCACCCAAAAGACACCCATGCAAATTCTTCAACAGTCAGATCACCCCAGCTTTTTGGAGCGATGGATTTTATGCAGAAAAACTAAATGGCATATTTCATGCCCACGCTGACAAATAGGCTGAGCATGGAGAAAGTCAATACCTTCTTGACAAGGCTACCACCATTCCTTACGGCCAACTTGCTTCCAACATGATTGCCAAAAACGTTGCTAATGACCAGGGGCAGGGCTATCGTGTAAACAACCTTTCCGCCGATGATGAAGGCAACAAGTGCGCCGATATTGGATGCAAAATTGAAAATCTTTGAATTGGCTGATGCCGACACCAAATTGAGTTTTAGAAGGTAGTGGAATGCAAGAATGAACATGCTTCCTGTGCCTGGACCAAAGAAGCCGTCATAAAACCCCACACAGAAACAAACCAACGAAACCAGAGCATAGAAAATAAGCCCCTCTTTCGGGGGTGCAACTGTTTCACCATTTTTCGGGATGAGGAAAAGTAAAATTCCAACGGGTATGAGAATCAAGAGAAGTTTTTCCACAATGGCCGCATCGATCAAGATAATGAGGTGCGCCCCCACATATGCGCCTGCCAATGAAAAAGGAATTCCCAATATGGCAATCTTCCATGCAATTTTGCTCTCGCGGAAAAAATTCCTGATGGCTGCCAAGGTTCCAAGCGTGCTGACTATTTTTTCCTGTCCTAGTGCCACCTGGGGGGGCAACCCCACCAGCAAAAAACCTGGGACTAAAAACAGCCCGCCCCCGCCAGCAATGCTATCCACAAAACCGGCAAAAAAGGCAATGCCGCATAAGACCAGGATGGCAAAAATCCAGTGTTCTTGCCAAAATTGACCGAGTAGCTCCATTTTAATTCAATCCTATTGGTAAATTTTAGGCCAACACTTCGTAAAGTCGCCCGGTTGAGGCAGGCTTTGTTCGTGCCATGTTTTGCATCCCGAAAACACGCATAAGCCAGCGATCAACACCATCATTCAGAGGGACAAAAGCATCGCGAGCATGTAGAACGGATTGATTCTTGAAAATCAGAAAATCACCAGGCAACAAAAGTATTTTGATATCGAACTCACGAGTCTCCAGGATGGTTCTCAGTGATGCAATAGCTTCGGCTCCTTCTGCATCCATGGCGCTTGTGTTTTCAGTATCAAAGCGGCATAGCCACTGCCCATTGGTATCCTTTACGATCAATGGCAAACTATGGGTTTCCCGGGGTATGCCAAATGAAGCAGGACGGGTAATTACAAAGCGTGGACTAGCCAAGACCTCAAGAGTCTTCGCATCAAGTCGAGACAGAACGGCTTGTGTAGGAACCAAAGTGGCTCCTACAGACGGATCACACCGCATCCCAAATAACGATAGATATTCTGGACATGCAGAAATATTGACTATTGGCTCTGTTTTTAGTGGCAAATCCGGATTGTCAACGTGATATCCAAATCTAGTTCTGGAGCCATGTGAACTCTTGGCATGGGCGGAATTCCTGGCTGGCACGACATGCCTAAAGAGCCTTCCATCGTTTTCACCCTCATATACAACTGGTGATATTCCTAGCAATTGGTACAACGCCAGATTGGTCATGCAGCTTATGGGACTTTGTGCTGGCGGCAGTAGTCCGCTGTATGGGGTTGGCGGCAGAGAGCGATCAATTGGACAATTGCTTATAACCAGCGCGCAACATGCTGGATTTTTAACGAAGGATTTAAGTTCTTCAATTATGGTGGCCGGCAGAATTTGGGCCGCCTGCTTGCCTAGAGCATTTTTGATTTATGTGCTGACATACCCAGCCGATGCGAAGTAGTTCGCGCACTCCTGGGGCGAGAACTGCTCGAGCAACTGGCCGATGTGCTCCCAAAGCGCATCGACGGTGCGCTTGCC